>DATBEY010000066.1:0-6119 GCA_036558765.1 Binatia bacterium
TGGACGGCCGCAAGACCGTGGCTATTCGCAGGAGGATTCGGAAAAACTATATGCGGTACAGGACACGCGTGCTGCATTCGCTGAAGCCCGCCGTGAAGGAATTCAGCCATTCTGTCTCACTGTCGACAAGGAAGGAAACGATTACCTCAGAGTAATGATGGATGATTTTAGCTATGAAGTGCTGGCCGACGTGAGCCTCTTGCCCGAACGATTGCCGCAACTTTACCGCAAACTGACGAGGTGACCGACTTTATTATAGCCCGCGCGCGCGAGCGCACCACGCGGTTACCTGGGTTTAACAACGCCTCGACATCGACTCAAAATCGACTTCTCGTTCCTGCCAACTGCACCGCTCGATTGGCTCGCTCTAATCCAAGATCAATTGACGAATAACTCCCAGATTGCTGCGTCCTTCTGATAATTACCAGTCCGTCAGCCTCGCTTCGGGCTTGTCGAGCTACGGCAAAATAAGTAGCCTAGGGCAAAGGCGCAGTTATGGACAAATGGCAGCAAAAACTTTCCATCGGATATTTCTTCATCGCCTTGGTTTTGCTCTTTCTTTTGCAAACCTATCTCGCGTCGCCACAAGTTGAAACGATTAGCTATAGCCAGTTCAAAACGCTGGTGAAAAGCGCGTTGCTCGCCAATCTGAGCATCGGGGAGAAAGCCATTCATGGCGAGATTAAGCCTGAAGGCGTGAAGCAAGCGCTGTCGCCTGAACGCCTGAAAGCCTGGGAAGGTAAACTCAAAGACAGTAAGCAGGGCGTGCCATTCGTGACGGTCCGTGTGGAAGACCCCGAATTGGTAACCGACTTGGAACGTGCGGGAATCAATTTTAAAGGCGAAGTCATCAACGACTGGCTGCCGACGGTGCTTTCCTGGGTGGTGCCGGTGGTCCTGTTTGTGCTGTTGTGGAACTTTCTTTTCAAAAGAATGGGCCCCAGCGGCGGCATGATGCAGATCGGTAAGAGTAAGGCCAAAGTTTACATCGAGAAGAAAACCGGCGTCAGCTTCAATGACGTGGCGGGAATCGATGAGGCCGAAGAGGAGTTAATCGAAGTTGTCGAGTTTTTGAAGAACCCGCAGAAATACCAACGCCTCGGCGGCCATATTCCAAAGGGCGTGCTGCTGGTGGGCCCGCCAGGCACCGGGAAGACATTGCTGGCGCGCGCGGTGGCGGGTGAGGCGGGAGTGCCGTTTTTCAGCATCTCAGGTTCGGACTTTGTCGAAATGTTCGTAGGAGTTGGGGCGGCTCGAGTACGCGATTTGTTCAGCCAAGCGGCGCAACATGCGCCGAGCATTGTTTTCATCGATGAGCTCGATGCGCTCGGCAAAGCCCGCGGGATGAACGTGTTATCGAGCCATGACGAGCGTGAGCAGACGCTGAATCAGTTACTCGCCGAAATGGACGGTTTCGATCCCAACCAGAATGTGATCATCATGGCGGCCACCAACCGCCCGGAGATTCTCGACGCGGCTTTGCTTCGGCCCGGGCGCTTTGATCGCCAGGTGTTGGTCGATCGACCCGATGTCAAAGGGCGCGAAAAAATCCTTCAGCTACACGCGAAAAAAGTTAAGCTCTCTCCGACTGTCGATCTCGGTGTGATCGCCGCCAAGACGCCGGGATTCGTTGGCGCGGACTTGGCCAATATCGTGAACGAGGCGGCGCTGCTCGCGGCACGTCAAGGAAAAGACGCCGTGGAGTCCGGTGATTTCGACGAAGCGATCGAGCGGGTCATTGCCGGATTGCAGAAAAAAAGCCGAGTCATGAATCCGCGCGAGAAAAAAACCGTGGCTTACCATGAAGCCGGTCACGCATTGGTGGCCGAGCTCATGCCCGGTGCTGATCCGGTGAGCAAAATTTCTATCATTCCTCGCGGCGTCGCCGCGCTCGGGTATACGCAACAGCTACCCACGGAAGACCGCTATTTAATGACCCGCTCGGAATTGCTTGCGCGTATTCATGTCCTGCTTGGCGGTCGAGTCGCCGAGGAGATGATCTTTGGCGACGTTTCCACGGGTGCGCAGAACGATTTGCAAAAAGCCACGGAAATCGCCCGAACGATGATCACTCAGTTCGGGATGAGCGAGCGTCTCGGGTTGGTTGCCCTCGAAGGATCGCGCACGCCGATGTTTCTGCCCGTCCCGACACAAGCACCCCGGGACTATAGCGAAGAAACGGCGCGGATTGTCGATGAGGAAATCAAAAAACTGCTTGTGGAATGTCACAACAAAGTTCGCGATACGCTAATGTCCCAGCGACAAGCGCTCGAAGAGCTGGCCAAATTGCTTTTGAGCAAAGAAGTTGTTGAGCGGCCGGAGCTGCTGGCCATCCTCAAGGTGCGAAGTATCGGTTCAGCAAAGGAAAAGGACCGGTTAGAACCTCGGGATAAAGCTGACGAACAGAAAAGATAAGCTCAATCCAGAAGACGCCTCTTCAGCCGTGAGTGTGTGGATTCGCGGCACCCTAGGTAGGAAAAATCCGACATAAAAATACTGATTGGCTCGGCGTTAGGCGAACCAGAGAATGCCGATTCGCTGTATAGCGTAAGTAACGCTTACGCCTCGGTATCTGCGCGCGAATTTTTTGTCGGTCACTAGTTCGGTTCTGCGGTCGTAGGTAAAATGCAGAATCTCGGTACATTTTGTCCGGAGAATCCGGCCCTGATTTGGCTGAACCGCTCCACTACCAGCTGATCACCGTCGTAAAAGGAACAACGAAAAATCCCCACCCGCGTTGTGGCACAGGCGTTGCTCAGTCTCTGTGCAACGAAGAGATTCCGATTGATGCTGAGGAGGTTTAAGAATGCAAAGGGATAAACAAGCGGTCGCCACCTTAGGCGATCTGATTGCGGCGGTGACGGACGAAGTCTCGCCTCTGACCAACAATCCAATCAAAACCAATGTGCTGGTTTCTTATATTCTGAACGATCTGTTCGTTACGAAACGAGTGCGATTCCGGCAGAGTCGAATGACTAGCGCGCGGTTCGGTCGATGAAGCTATGCAAGTATATGTTGCGCTGCAACCACTGGTTGCGTTGATTGCAGGGATACTCATTTTGATCATTCCCCGGTTGTTGAACTATATCGTCGCGGTTTATCTGATCGTTACCGGGCTGTTGAGCCTAATGAAGGTGTAATGCGCCGAACCGTGTTTCAAGTTAAGCGAATTCTGTTCGCAGAAAGGAGGACGCTCTAATGTTGAATTGGGCGATAACTTTTCTGGTGATTGCGCTCATCGCCGGGATCTTGGGTCTCAGCGGGATCGCAGGCGCGGCGACTCAGATCGCGTGGATTTTGTTCGTAGTCTTTTTAGTTCTATTTCTCGTCGGCCTATTTATGGGGCGACGACCGCCTGTATGAGCCACGAGTGAGAATCACGCAACTTGGAATTGACTTCGTACCCGCCCCAAACAACGCCCCATCAAGGTCTCGATCTCTCAATCCGGTTCATCGGAACGGGAGACCGAGACCCCCCTCCTATGTCGCGTATGGCGCCGTGGCTTGTGACGAGTCTCTTTCATAGGGTTAAAGATTGAGCTCCTTCGTGGATAGAATAGGAGAGGTGGAGTTGAATCTTTCTGTAGGTTTTTGGCGTAAGAGTTGCACTCTTGCGATACTTCTGCTTTAGAACCCGAGACAGTTATTAAGGAGGATGCTCGATGTCAAAATCGACCGAGCTGCACGAGCAGCAGCTTTCAGAAAAAACCATTAATATGCACCGCGCAATCATGTCACTGATCGAAGAGCTTGAGGCAGTTGATTGGTATACCCAACGTGCCGAAGCCTGTCAGGATCCACAGCTACAGGCTGTAATCAAGCACAATCGTGACGAGGAGATCGAGCACGCGTCAATGACTCTCGAATGGATCCGGCGCAACTTTCCGAAATTTAATGATTCATTAAAACTGTACTTATTCACGAGCGGCGATATAACTGCCCTAGAGAAAGAGGCCGAGGACGGGGGCAACGAACGCGAAAAGGAAGCAGGTTTATCGAAAACGAACCGCCGGTTTACAGTCGGTGAAATGAAGGGGAACTGAAAATGGATGAACACGGAGGTATCACCCCCGAGTTATTGGCTAATATAGAGGGAGCCGCAGTCTCCGCCGCACGGCAGGTTTTAAGCGGCCGCCGAATCATCGATGTGGAAGGGCCGTACGGTACGGGGCTTACCACCGTCGAAGTCGGCAATGACGATCTGTGTCGCGAACCTGGACCGAAAGAAGCAAGCGCGGTGGTGAGCACCGCCGTTTCCGTACCTATGATCTATCGGCGCTTTACGATTTCAAAGCGGCGCATTGTCGCCTCTCGAGAAATGGGACAGCCGCTTAACTTGAAGGCGGTCGAGGACGCGGCACAGGCGGTCGCTGCCCGAGAAGAAGATTTCATTTACCGCGGGCAGACGGATTTTCATCTCGGCGGTCTTTTGACCGTGGCAGGCCGTCAAACGCTCAATGGAAGTAATTGGGAAAATGTCGATCAGGTCCTCGAGACCGTCATCAACGCGGTGAATCTACTCGACAACAAAGGTTACCGAGGTCCCTACGGACTCGCGCTCGCTCCGGAGCTCTACAACAATTTGTTTCGCAGATATCCCGGCTCCGAGCTTCTGCAGATCGAGCATTTAAAACGCCTTTGCACGCGCGGTATCGTGAAGGCCGATATTGAAGGCGGCGTTCTGGTAGCGCGGGATGTCGGATCGATTGTTGTCGGTCAGGATTTACAGGTAACGCACCTGTCGTCGGACGCGGCGCATGAGCAATTTGCCGTGAGCGAATCGCTAGTGCTGAAGATCGAAGCGCCGGACGCAATTTGCACGATCACGAATGATTCCCGACAACGGATCACCCCAGCGCAATAAGGCGAAGCTGAAGGAGAATGCCATGATCGATGTAGAAAAAGCCTTATTGGACCCGGCGGCAATATTCAAATATCCGCAAGAAGTTATCGACGCGAATGATCTTTCACGCGACCAGAAAATCGAGGTCCTACGACGGTGGGAGTACGACGTTCGGGAAATTCAGGTGCTGGACGATGAGAGCACGACAGCGAAAGAATCGCACGCCGTCACGTTGGATTTAGTATTGAATGCGCTTCGCTCTTTGGACGCGCCCATCGATGTCGAACACACGGCGCCGACCAAGCAAGGTGGAAGCTAAAAAGCGTTCACGGCAAAAAATCAGGTCGGCTGTTGACGGCGGCGGAGCAAGGGGAGGTCTAGCATGCTGCGTAGCGCCAAGTATTTAAAAGGCTTCGCCATTGGAGCCAAGGACGGCGACATCGGCGAAGCCTATGACTTTATTTTCGACGATAAGAATTGGACTGTTCGTTATGTGGTCGCTGATACCCAGCGATGGTTGCCCGGGCGCAAAGTGCTGATTTCACCAATCATTGTCGATCAAGCCGACTGGGAAGCTAAAAGGCTTCCCGTGCTATTGACCCAGGAGCAGGTAAAAAACAGTCCGGACATCAATATGGACGAGCGGTTATCGGCACTCGACGAGGTCAAGTATTACGACTATTACGGCTTGCCGTATTATTGGGTGGGCGATCAGGTCTGGGGACCCGTGAATCTGCCTAGCGATCTCGTCCGCGAGGGAGTCGAGCGTAAAATCGCTCTGACGCACGAGATCAACGAGTCCCATTTGCGGAGTATGAACGACGTTTCGGGTTACGCGATCCAGGCGACCGACGGAGAAATCGGCCACGTGGACGATTTCATTGTCGATGATGAACCGTGGATCATTCGCTATATAGTCGTCGATACGCGCAATTTTTGGCCGGGAAAGAAGATCGTCGTGGCTCCGCCATGGATCGCGAACGTCGATTGGCAGAATTCAAATGTCTACGTCAACTTATCGCGCGAGGCGATCAAGAGCGCTCCGCCCTTTGATTCGGATAAACTCGATCGCGCCTACGAAACGCAGCTTCACGCGCACTACGGGCAAAAAAATTGGTGGGGTTGAGCGATAGGCGATTAGAAGCCGGCCAGCTTGAATTGAAGCATTCCCGTGAGGTTTGCCTGGGGAGATTGTACCAATAGATGAGGTCTTACATCAGTTTTGTACTCGAGTTGAAAAGACAATGATTGTTCACCTAAAAAGGATGGACCAAGC
>DATBEY010000067.1:0-5976 GCA_036558765.1 Binatia bacterium
GAATTGATCAACATACCGCCGACGATTGCGGTTACCGCGCTGGTCTCGGGCGATATCCAGTACGTGATATTCGCAGGGACGACGCTCAACGCGGCAGTGCGCGGCCTGCCGGTGAAGCTCGTGATGGTTTATAACGATCGCCCGTTATTTTCGTTGATGTCCCGGCCCGAGATTCACTCGATCAAAGAGCTCAAGGGAAAAGTCTTGGGCGTTGCGACGCTGACCTCCGGCGAATCTTTTTTGTCGAGACGCTTGCTTAAAGACGCCGGCATCGATGCCGACAAGGAAATGACTTTGCGCGTGATCGGCAACACTCCGGATCGGTTACAAGCGCTCAGAGCGGGTGCGGTGGATGCAACCACACTGACGCTCCCGGCCGATATTTATGCCGAGCGTATGGGTCTGCGGCGACTCGCTTTTATGGGCGATATGCTGGAGAGCATCAACGGCGGCTACGGGGTTTCAGACCGTTGGCTACAGCAGCGGCCGGATCAGATTAAAAAGATGATTGCTGTCGCATTTCGCGGCATGGCGCAGGCGCGTGCTCAACGTCAGGATTCCATCGGACTGATCATGGCAAAATGGAAGCTCGAGCGCGAGGTCGCCGAAAAAGCGTTTGACATGATGATCAAGACCTGGACGGAGGCCGGCGTATCGTCGGATGCCGCGCTGCAGGCCGGTATCGAGGAAACACTAAAACTTTCCAATTCGAAGCAATCCGTGGCCCCGTCGCGGGTCGCCGATTTTACGCTTGCACGTGAAGTATTTCGCGAGCTGAATAAGAAATAATTAGATGACTTTCACCACGAAGGACACGAAGTGCACAAAATTTAACGAAAACATTCTGGTCTTCACGCATTCGTCCTCTTTTTGAAAATGACGCTGAGTTGGATGTGCTAAAAACCGTCACCCCCGAATGCTCTAATCGGGGGTCCAGTCTGAATTCCGCCTGGATTCCCGCTAGAAGCATGCGGGAATGACAGAACCGAGTCCACAACTGTTGTAACCACCGCCGCAAGTAAAGGAGAGCGCGAACTTCACGGATATCGAACGCTTCGGTTCATGTCCTTCGTGCGCTCCGTGGTGAGTCATTTTGCGTCAATATGAGCGCCGACGAAATTCCTCTCAAGCCCACTCGGTTGCGCACGCATCCACACACCACGCGATCGCGCCTAATGCTCGAGGTGGCTTCGCAGCTCGTCAGTCGAAAAGACTTTCCTTATCTTCAGGCGCGCATTCAGCTGCGCGAGCAGGGAGCCGCCGAATGGCCGTTGACGCTATTTGCGAGCGACAGCCCGGCGACGATTCACGAAGTCGCGGCCGGCAACGTGCACTTCGCGATCATCAATCCATCGATGATCCTTAAGATGGCCGCGCTCGGGAGCGCGCCCTTCAAAGAGCCGATACCGCTGCGCACAATTGCGGTGCTGCCGTCTTTGGATCAGATGGTTTTTGCAGTGAGACGTGAAACCGGATTGACTTCATTCCGCGATATCGGCAGGCGGCGATTTCCTTTGCGCCTATCGCTGCGGGCACAGCCGGATCATTCGCTCCATCTAATCACCAACCGTGTGCTAGCGGCTGCCGGCTTCAGCCTCGACGATATTGTTTCCTGGGGCGGCAACGTTCGCTACGACGCCGGCATGGCCTACGGACCGAACCGCATCGGCGCAGTCATAGGCGGCGAGATCGACGCCATTTTCGATGAAGGGGCGAGCGCGTGGGGTAATATGGCGCTCGATCTCGGCATGAAGTTTCTGCCGCTCGATGAAGATATTCTGCAAGAGCTCGAAGCGTCCGGTTTGCGCCGCGGCACTCTTTCCGAAGCAAATTTCCCCAAGCTCCAGGCTGGCGTCCCGACGCTCGATTTTAGCGGCTGGCCCGTTTACACGAATGCAAATATCTCGGACGGCATGGTCACCGATTTTTGCCAAGCGCTGGAAGCGAGCAAAGAACGGATTCCTTGGGCTCAGGACAAACCGCTCCCGCTCGGCATCATGGTACGCGACACTCCGGAGGGGCACCTCGAAGTGCCGCTCCATCCCGCTGCCGAGCGCTTCTGGCGCCAGTGCGGCTATCTGCCGTAGGGGACTGCGGTCGCCCGTGATTCCGAGATATGTAAGAAAGATTCCTCGCTTTGCTCGGAATGATACGCATCAGACGGTCAACGGAGCGCGGCCAGTTCTGTATCGCTGTCCTTTGTGCGACATAAGACTTCGATGCGGCGGGGACCGAATTGACTTAAGCCTCTTGTTTCTTATACTCACCGAGCTTTGTACCTGAACTAATTTGTGGCACGGAGGGCTAGCGCGATGAGTTCAGTTTCAAAAGTTGCGGCGTTATTGAGTTCCTGGAGTCTGTTCTTTTCGTTGAGCACGCTCTCGGTCTGGGGCCAAACGGACGACCGAGCTAAGCTGGTCGAAGGCGCCAAGAAGGAAGGCAAACTGATTTGGTATACCTCAACCAATGTTACCGAATCGAAGCCGCTGCTCGATGATTTTGAAAAGCAGTATCCTTTCATCAAGGGCGAGATCTTCCGGGCCAGCGGCGAAAAAACACTCAATCGAATCATCACTGAAGCGCGGGCGGGACGCTCGGAGTTCGATATCGTAACGATCAGCGAGGTCGATGCACTGATTGAGGCTAAGTTGCTCGCGCCCTACCGTTCGCCGGAGGCGAAAAGCTTCATTCCCGAGTTCAAAGATCCCAATGGCTACTGGACGGCAATTTATATCAATTATGCGAGCATCGGCTACAACTCCAAGATACTCAGCGAAAAGGAGGCGCCGAAACAGTGGGAGGATCTCCTCGAGCCCAAGTGGAAAGGCAAGTTCGCCATCGATCAAGAACAATATCCCTGGTTCGGCACCTTGCACAAAGCATGGGGTCGCGAGCGCGCGCAAAAATACATGCGCGCTCTGGCGAAGCAGGAGATTCAGTGGCGCAAAGGACATACACTCATCGCTCAACTCATGGCTGCCGGTGAATTTCCTCTCGGTGTCATTTACGCGCATCGGGTGGAAGAGATGAAACAACGCGGAGCGCCCGTCGAGTGGGTCAACACAGTCAATCCGATCGTGGTCACCGTCAACGCGGCGGGTCTCAGCGCCAAATCGCAGCATCCGAATGCAGCGAAGTTATTCTACGATTTCGTGCTGTCGAAACCAGCGCAGCAGCGGCTGAGAACGCTGCGCAGGATTCCCGCGCGGCCCGATATCGAGCCGTTCTCACCGCGCATGGAGCAATCGAAGCTCAAGTTGCAAGTGGAGCCGGCGCAGACCGGGCCGCAATTCAATGCGACGATCAAGGAGTTTCGAGAAATTTTCGGATTATAGACTTTAAGACTCACCGCCTAGACGCTGAGTGCGCGGAGTACTAAAGAAAGGCTATACGTTCACCACGAACCACGCGAAGAGCACGAAGCAAGAATTATGTCGCAGAATTCTTAGTTAACTTCCGTGCTCGTTTGAAAATATGCTACGTGAAGAGAAAGGCTCAAAACGTCACCCCCGAATGCTTTAATCGGGGGTCCAGTCCAAATTCCGCCTGGATTCCCGCTAAAAGCATGCGGGAATGACGATTGATTGGAATCGGCTACAACGCGCACGATATACTTATTTCAAGCTGATGCAGTAGAGGAGCCCACCATGTCGAGACAGTCGCGAATTTACTTCTCGGTCGCTTTTCTTCTCAGCCTGCAAATTATTCTCGCCAACAGCACTGCTGCGCAGGAACTGAAGAAAGTCCGGTTCGGCTATCCGTCCCTCGGATTCCGACAGGGTCATATCTGGGTCGCGAAAGATGAAGGGCTATTTCAAAAATATGGCCTTGATGTTGAGCCCATTTTTCTACGCGGCGGGCAATTGGCGATCCAGGCGCTGGCCGGCGGCGATCCACCTTTAATGAGTATCGGCCAAGTCGTCCAAGCTGGGCTGGCGGGCTTCGATCTGGTGCTGATCGCCGGTGTCGAGAGTTACTACGATTCGACAATTTTTGCTCGTCCGGGAATCACGCGATTGGAGCAGCTGAAGGGCAAGCGGATCGGCATCAGCGGTTTCGGCGCGGCGACTCATTTTGCCGCTATTATTCTCGCGCAACACCTTCACCTCGATCCTGACAAAGACATGATCCTTGTGCCGGGCGGGCCTGACGCCGAGCGATTGGCCGCCATGTCGGCCGGCAAGATCGACGCGGCGATTTTCAATTCGTCAACGGTGCCGATCGCCAAGCGCATGGGTTTGATAGAGCTCGTCAAAATTCCCGACCTCAAGGTCGAAGTGCAAGGCAACGGCATGGCGACGACGCGTGCCTACATCAAGACGAATCGCGACGTCGTGAAATCAGCGCTGAAGGGCTACATCGAAGGGATCAACTTTATTTTTAGCAATAAGCAAGCGGCGCAAAAAGTTTTCGCGAAATATATGCGCACTAACGACGCCGACGTGCTGGAAAGCTCGTATCAGGCATACATCAGCACGACGCCGAAAAGACCCTATCCGACACTGAAAGGCCTGCAGTTTCTTTTAGACCGGCTGGTACCGAGCATGCCGCAGGCAAAGACGGCCAAGCCCGAGCAGTTCGTCGACATGAGTTTCTTGCAGGAACTCGACAAAGAAGGCTTTTTTAACGAGATGGCAAAGCGTTACCCAGTGAAATAAAATCCGGATTATTACGCCCCGAAACGTCATCGATCTCTGCAAGCGGGTTTCTTCCCGCAATGGGATAAGCGGTCGCTTTTCCGCCTTCGTTTCCCAGTGGACTAGTGGTACTGAAGCGAAGCTGGCGAATAATACCTAAACCGCCGCCCTGCGAGATTGAAATTTGTGGTAGATCCAGAGCAACACAAAAGCGCCGACAATCGAACCGATCCAACCAGCCCCCTGTCCAGCTTCGTACCAACCGACTGCTTGACCGGCGTAAGTCGCGACGATCGATCCAGCAATGCCGAGCAGAGTGGTTATAATGAAGCCCATGTTTTCTTTACCAGGCATGATAAGCTTCGCGATCACGCCGACAATAAAGCCGACGATAATCGTCATCAGAAGGCCAAACATATATACCTCCTTGCGGACAGTCAGCTTTGTGCCGTGGATGTTGTGCGATCTTAAACTAACCAGCCATGCCGCGGGCGCTACTAGCGAGTTTCGATAACTCGTCTGAAATGTGCTGGTCGCTGTTTTCTGGCACTTGACCCTGTGGAGTAAGTTGGTTGATCAACTCCGGCAGTATCTGTGCCATCACTGAACCGGCCTGTCCCGTTGGCATCCCTAGCTTCGATGCGAGATCGCTGATGGTGGACGGACCGAAGACCTGTTGAACCTGATCTCCGGAAACTTCCATGTTTTGTCCGGTGCTAACCCAGGAATCAGCCTGTTGTGCAAGACCGCCTTGGCGAAACTTGCCGAGGACTCCCTCGAGGCCGCCATTTTGCTGCAGCATCATTAACGCAATTTGCAAGAGCAGGTTCCCGCCTTGCATTTGGCTGCCGCTGCTGACGGGATTTCGCTCCTGAGTTCCTCCCAGATATGAGCCCATCAAATTCCCAAGCAAACCATCCAATAAGCCCATCGCCGTATCTCCTTTCGAATTGATTTCGGAATGATGTCGCGGTAAACCCGTGCCCAACGCGGGCAGAATCTACCAACAACGCTCTATAATGACAACCGTTATTTTAGCGGTCCGGCCAGCGGGCCAGAACCTGTCAGGGTATCCGAGGGATAAGTATGATATCCAAGAACCCTCGTTGTGATTGCGTTCATAATGTTTACTTCGCGCGGCGCTGAATCGCACCTGGTCCGGCCGCTCGAGCTCAGCGGGAAACTCCATCAAGAACTCCGCAAGACTTTTCCTGGATAGACCCCGGTATGCGCGCCGTTTTTCATCAGCACTGATCCGTTGACGATCGTATAGTGAATTCCTTTGGCGCGCTGGATATAGCGTGGCGCGCCTTCGGGGAGATCGGCCACTTTTTCGGGC
>DATBEY010000068.1:0-6864 GCA_036558765.1 Binatia bacterium
AACGGCCACCGACCTGCTCGAATGACTCATCGGATTCGCGAGCTAGAACTCCTTCATCCAATCGTCGACTTCTCTTTCCGCCTGGTCTCTCGCGATGCCGTAGCGCTGTTGAATTTTTCCCACTAGCTCGTCACGTCTGCCGTCCACGACATCGATCTCATCGTCGGTCAATTTTCCCCATTTTATTTTAGCTTTGCCCTTGAGCTGCTTCCATTGTCCTTGAATCTGGTTCCAGTCCATAGAGCCTCCTTCGATTACTGCTGCTCCGTAGCGGGCGCAAGTAATGTGCCATCAATGACGTCGCTACAGCCCGAGTTTTCCATACGTCTAGGTTTCGGTCCGTGGGAGATTTCTCCTCCACGTTGAAGTGAAACCACCTCTACTCTCTGCACCGTCTCTAAGCTCCTGAACTGCTGCTCAGTACCGGATCGTTCTTCTGCGCGCCGCGGATATTTATTGCGGCAAGACAAATTTGCAAAACGATCAGAGCGTAAGCTCGAGCATGCCAACCCCAGAGGGTCCAAAGAACGTTGCTCAAAAGAAATAGCCAAAATCCAACGCCGCGTTTAGTTCGCCTCTGGGACCCCACGAGCCATGCGGCAATAGCAGTCAGCACCATTGCCGGCCATTGGATGAGATCAACATAATCCATAGATGGATAACACGATAGCTGAATCACCCTTACAAGGTGATTATCCTGTTGGCTGTCGAGCGATTGCGGCGGCGAGTTCTTTTTCGTTGGTCAGATCGATACTCAACGGAGTCATTGAAACATAGCCTCGCTCGACCGCCCAGCGGTCGGTTCCTTCTTCGGTCTCCTCGATCGGAACAACGCTGAACCAAAAATGTTTTCGGCCCATGGGATCTTCGCCGGGCACCACTTTGCCGTCGTAATGCCGGACCGATTGGCGTGCCCACTTCACGCCTTTAGGTTGCTGCTCGGGAAAATTAACATTGACGAGAGGCAAACGAGGTTCTTTGAACAGCATTTCCAAAACCTTCTGTACGGATGGCTTTAACATCTCGAAATTGGGTTCTTCCTGGCTCGCCGGCATACTCAACGCGACACCGCGCAGCCCCAAGAGTGTCGCCTGTTTTGCCGCCGCAACGGTTCCGGAATGCCAGATGGCATTGCCCAAATTACTGCCCAAGTTAATGCCGGACAAAACGATATTCACTTTTTCCCAGTTATATGCTCCAAGCACGACACAATCAGCCGGTGTGCCGTTTACCCGATAAGCTTCGAATCCTTTGATCGGCGTGCGTTTGTATGTGAGCGGACGCCAACCGGTAATGGATTGTCCGGCGGAGGATTGCTCCACATCTGGTGCGACAATGCGCACCTCGCCGAATTGTTGCGCGACTTCGGCCAGGGCGAGAATCCCTGGACTATAGATCCCGTCGTCATTTGAGATTAATATGCGCATGAAGACACGCCTCCTCGGCAACCGCATTTTCTAGCAAGCCATAAATAAGTATTTCATAATTAGTCACTCAATCTACCCCAAAACATGAAGGTTACCCTGATCCATAATCCCGATGCCGGCAGCACGGACGAGTCGTGCGCTGATGATCTCGCAAACTCGATTCGAGCCGCTGGGCATTCGGTGACCTGCCGGTCTTGTCGTAGTGCCGGCTGGGAAAACGCTCTGCTGGAACCGAGCGATTTGGTCGCAGTTGCCGGCGGCGATGGTATCGTCGGCACCGTGGCGAAGCGGATGATCGGCAAGTCTGTTCCCATTACAGTTCTGCCGATGGGCACAGCGAACAACATTGCGAGCACACTGGGCCTTACCGGTATTCCCAACGATGATCTGATCCGAGGATGGGGGAGCGCGCGCCGAATACAGCTCGATCTCGGGACCGCCCGCGGTCCATGGGGCAAACGCTACTTCATCGAAGGACTTGGCTTGGGGTTATTCACCGACGTCATGTCCAAGCTCGATGCTCGTCAAAACATTGATCTTGCGCACTTGAATGCGCCAAAAGAAAAACTCGATTCGGTGGTTCAAATCATGAAGCATCGGCTTGACAGTCATCCGGCTTACCGGTTGAGCCTGAGCGTCGATGGGCGAGATCTATCCGGCGACTACATTTTGCTCGAAGCGATGAACGTGCGCTGTATCGGCCCAAATCTATGCATTGTTCAGGCAGGACCTCCCGGTGACGGATTGCTCGATGTAGTTCTCGCGGCGGCAGATGAGCGAAACCAAATCATGCAGTTTCTCTCCGATCGCCTGGAAGGCGCAGCCGGTTTCCCGGGGTTAACCGTCCAGCAAGCCGGTCACATGCATATCGAATGCGCGGGCGCGCGAGTTCACATCGATGACGATCTCTGGCCAAAAGACGGTTGGTCTTCCGATAAACCTCAATTAGTGGTCGATATAAGCGTCGAATCAAAATGCTTGGAAATCCTCTTGCCGGCCGACGATACCCAACGGTCCAACTCTTAAGCTCATTGCGCTAGACCTTCGCATCTTTTCGCTGCTACCAAACATCTAACCACCAGCTGCCCCGAGTGTCTCGGTAGCAATTCCACTAGGCTAAGGAGGATGCCCGTTCATGAAGAAGCGCAATGTAATTCTTGGCGCCGGCGCTGTCTTGCTGGCGATTGGCTGGTACGCATTTCGACCGGAGCTCTTGTTCATCAACAAAACCATTAACGAAGAATTTCCCGGCGGCGCCGCGATGGCAGCAATCGAGAAAGGGCCGATATCGGTCACGAAAGGCACGTTCAAGGGCGTAGCGCACGAAACCAAAGGACTTGCATCCATTTACCAATTACCCGGAAGCAAGCGCACGTTACGTTTAACGGAGTTCGAAACTTCCAACGGACCTGACGTGCACGTTTACCTGACCACGGGTGAAATCGAGAAAGGCAACGACGCGCTCAAGCAAACCGGCTTCATCGATTTGGGATCAATGAAAGGGAACCGAGGCGATCAGAACTACGATATCCCGGAAAACACCGATCTGAACAAATTCAAAAACGTCACGATTTGGTGCGCTCGCTTTGGCGTCAATTTCGGCGAGGCCCGTCTGGACGCCCCCGTCTCCGTCCCTGCAAAGGTCGCCGAAGGCAACTTTCGCGGCGTCGCCCATCAAACCAAGGGAATGGCCTCGATCTACAAATTACCCGATGGCAAGAGCGTGCTTCGCTTCAGCGCATTCGAAACTTCCAATGGGCCGGACGTGCATGTTTATCTCGTCGCAGCAAACGATGCCCAGGATGATGAGACTGTAAAGAACGCCGGTTTTGTCGATCTCGGCAGCATCAAAGGCAACATCGGCGATCAAAATTATGACCTGCCGAGCGACGTTGATCTCAGCAAATATCGCGCGGTGACCGTCTGGTGTAAGCGTTTCGGCGTCAATTTCGCCACTGCCCCGCTGGTGCCAACGCAAAGCTGAAATTACTTCGCTTATCCAGGCCACTCAGCTTAAAACTGATTGACCGGAATCGCCAAAGAATCTTCTAGCCTTCGATACGACAGCCTTATCAGTTGACTACTCAGGATGGTCGGATAAACGACTTCCTGAGTGGCGCAATCCGCGTAACGCGGGGACTTAGTCAAATATTGAGCCATCAGCGCATCCTTGGCCAAGCGATCGACATCTAATCTCCATCCGATGCGGTTATCCCGGAGGGACACATGACAGCAAACGGTCATTACGATGTCATTATCATTGGCAGCGGCGCCGGCGGCGGCACCCTCGCGCACAAGCTCGCGCCGACTGGCAAAAAGATTTTGATACTCGAACGCGGCGGCTACGTGCCGCGGGAAAAAGACAACTGGAATCCGCGCGCCGTCAATCTGGAAGGAAAATACCAGACCAAGGAAAAATGGCATGACGCGGCCGGCAACGAACTCCACCCGCACACCAACTATTATGTGGGCGGCAACACCAAATTCTTCGGCGCGGCGCTGTTTCGCTTGCGCCAGGAAGATTTTGGCGAAATCAAACACCACGACGGCGTGTCGCCGGCTTGGCCGATCACCTACGATGATTTGGAGCCGTACTATACGGAAGCGGAAGAACTCTATCACGTGCACGGCAATCCCGGCGAAGATCCGACAGAGCCGCGCAGAAGCGCGCCCTACCCTCATGCTGCCGTCAGCCACGAGCCGCGCCTCCAGCAGCTCTCGGACGATTTCGAGCGGCTCGGCCTGCGGCCCTTTCACACACCGCTCGGTGTCATGCTCGATGAAAAGCTGCCCCAACTGAGCAAGTGCATTCGCTGTGGGACGTGCGACGGTTTTCCCTGCCTGCTCTCGGCCAAATCTGATGCTCAAGTATGTGCCGTCGATCCAGCGTTGCAAAGTCCTAACGTATCGCTCATGACCGACGCCTATGTGGAAAAATTGACCACCGACGAGTCTGGACGAACCGTCTCTAATTTAGTCGTGCGGCGGCAAGCTCAACGCCAGCAGCTTTCAGCAGACATCGTCGTCATTTCCTGCGGCGCGATCAACTCCGCCGCGCTGTTGCTCCGGTCAGCCAACGACAAGCATCCTCGCGGCCTCGCCAATAGCTCGGATATGGTCGGACGGCACTATATGGGACATGTGAACTCCGTCTTGATGGCACTTTCCAAATGTCCCAATCCGACAATTTTTCAAAAGTCACTCTCGCTCAACGATTTCTATTTCGGTGCGAACGGCTGGAATTTCCCGATGGGTCACATCTCGTTCGTCGGTAAGCTCGACGGCGAGACCTTACGCGGCGGTGCGCCGGCCATTGCGCCGGGCTGGACTCTGGATTTGATGGCCAAGCACTCGCTCGATTTCTGGCTCACATCCGAGGATCTACCCGATCCCAACAATCGGGTTACTATCGATTCCGAAAACGGAATTGTTTTGAGCTACGCACCCAATAACCAGGAAGGTCATAAACGCTTGATCGTCAAGCTGAAGGAATTGATGCAGCAACAGAGTAAATGTAGCGTACATGGTCACAACTGCCACGAAGGCCTTTTTGCGCGCAATCTATTCATCGGCCAACGTATTCCCCTTGCCGGCGTCGCCCACCAGGTGGGTACGGCGCGTTTTGGCAAAGATCCGCGAACCAGCGTGCTCGATACAAACTGCAAAGCCCACGATTTGGACAATCTTTACGTCGTCGACGGAAGTTTTTTCGTATCCAGCGGCGCGGTAAACCCGGCGCTCACGATCATGGCCAATGCGCTGCGTGTCGGCGAGCACTTAAGCGAACGACTCAAATGACGAAAAAGAAAAGTCGATTCACAGTCGACTCCCACGAAATTCCTCGGCGGCGCGCCGCGAGTAGTTTAATTCGTGGCGTTCTCGTTTGTAGTCTTTCATTTTTAGTTTTTACTTGCCCTGCTTTCTCGCAGCTCATCAAATCCGTCGAGACCATCGGCATGACCGTTTCGGATATTGAACGCGAGACAGAATTCTTCAGCAAGGTATTGCGCTTTGAAAAAATCAGCGATCGCGAAGTGTACGGCGCCGAGTATGAAAAACTGGAAGGCCTCTTCGGCGTGCGTATGCGCGTCGTGCGCATGAAGCTGGGCGAGGAAACCATCGAGCTCACACAGTATCTCGCGCCTGAGGGAAGGCCCATTCCAACCGACTGGCGCAGCAACGACCAGGCGTTTCAACATATCGCGATCGTTGTCTCGGATATGGATAAAGCTTACCAGCACTTGCGGACGCACAATGTGCGCCACGCTTCTACGGCTCCGCAACTAATTCCGGCAACCAATCAGGCCGCCGCGGGCATTCGCGCTTTTTACTTCAAAGATCCGGATGGTCATTATTTGGAACTGATCTATTTTCCCCAAGGCAAGGGCGACCCACGCTGGCAGCCAAAGAGCGATCGACTGTTTCTCGGCATCGATCATACCGCGATCGTCGTCTCGAGCACGACAACCAGCCTGAGATTGTACCGGGACTTGCTCGGCATGCGGGTCGCAGGAGAGAGCATGAATTACGGCACCGAGCAGGAGCATCTCAACAACGTGGCCGGCGCTCGCTTAAGGATCAGCGGTTTGCGCGCAACGAGCGGTCCCGGAATCGAGTTCCTCGAGTATCTTTCGCCGCGAAATGGCCGCGCTGCGCCAAAAGACACGCGCGCCAATGATATCTGGCACTGGCAAACAACGCTCAGGACTGCCGATGCCGAAAAGACATTCAGAAAACTCAACCGCGGCATCGCACGGGTCGTTTCTCCCGGCGTCGCCGGAATTGCCGAGGATGAGTTTGGTTTCACCAAAGGATTTCTTGCTCGTGATCCCGACGGCCACGGTTTGCAAATCGTCGAGAAGTGATTCTATTGCTCCTGACCTAGAATCGCATCCTGGTGGCGCCGACTAACGTCTAAACAAAGACGCCATGAAGACCCTTTCCGTCAACCCTCTCCTGGAAAGCAGGCTTGACTACTTCCGCACGCGCTTGAACGAGCGGCAAGAACAGCATCAGGACGTGGTATAATGAACAGCAGAAGCAGACGGCCGGTAAAGAGAGCTATGACCGCCGAAGAAAAAAGACTTCAGGAAGACCGTTTTCGCAAAGGCAACTGGAAGCGCTGGGGGCCCTACTTATCAGAGCGGCAGTGGGGCACTGTCCGAGAGGACTACAGCGCCCATGGTACCGCGTGGGACTATTTTCCGCATGACCACGCGCGCAGCCGCGCTTATCGCTGGGGCGAGGATGGCATCGGTGGAATCTCCGATCGCCATCAGTACATCTGTTTTGCACTCGCTCTTTGGAACGGCAAAGATCCGATCTTGAAGGAACGGCTCTTCGGACTTACCGGCAACGAAGGCAATCACGGCGAGGATGTAAAAGAATACTATTATTATCTCGACTCCACGCCGACGCATTCGTACATGAAATTTCT
>DATBEY010000069.1:0-4011 GCA_036558765.1 Binatia bacterium
TTTGCCAGTTGGCGCGGCGTGGTGGGATGCGTCAAACCGACGCATCGGCCAGGATCGCTCGAAGAATTTATCCGGCTCTTGCCTGAAGGCATCGGCGTCGTGCCGGTTTACCTAGATTTTCGGCGCGGGACGGAAGATGAGTTTCGTGCCGCGCTCAACGCCGTGCACGAGAAAGTCGCGGAGCTAGCCAAAGAGGGCGTAGACTTGATTCACCCGGAGGGCGCGCCGCCGTTCATGGTGCAGGGCTATCAGGGCGAAGCGACGATCGTCAAACAGTGGGAGGCGGAATTCAAAACGCCTATCGTCACTGCGGCGCAGACCCAGGTCGAGGCATTACACGCGCTCGGCATCAAAAAATTCGTGGGCGTCACTTATTTCACCGGCAGCATCAATGACATGTTCACACGCTATTTTCGAGAAGCCGGTTTCGAAGTGCTGGCGATGGACGGGATGGAAGTTGCCTTCGCCGACGTGGGGCGCTTGGCTTCGACGGAGATCTACGCGCATACGCACCGGGCATTCCTGAAAAATCCCGGCGCCGACGGCATCTACATGCTCGGCACCGGCTGGCGTTGCTTGGATATTATTCACCTCCTCGAGGAAGACTTGCAGGTCCCAGTGGTTCATCCGGTGCCGGCGCGAGTATGGGCAGTGCAGAAACGATTGCACGTAAGGCAACCGGTGCAGGGGTTCGGAAAATTACTGGAACAAATGCCCTAGCTGACTACCTGGACAGTGTGTCATTTCGAGGCGAAGCCGAGAAACTTTCCGAACAAAGATCTCTCGCTTGCGCCCGAGATGACAGATAGGTCGAGGCGGCGACCGCCGGTTGCTCCGACGTTCGATAACGCCGCGCGTATTCAGTTAGAACCGGCCTTCCTTTTCCAACTTTTTCACGAAGCGGTCATCCACCAAATCTTCGGCTTTAAGCTTGCGGATTTTTTCGTTGGTTATCCCGAGCAGGCGAATGACATTTTGGACCCCATCGGCGCGCGGGTAAATTTTTCGTTCATAAATGCCGGCGAGAGTGTCGTAGCCTTCGACAGCTTGTTCCACTTTCTGCAATCTGAGTCCCTTCATTAAACTCTTCAGCACCGCCGGTTTGTTTTCCGGTTGAGCGATGAAGTGCAACGAATCCACGATGCCGCGCAGAACACCCTCGACGACCTCCGGCGAAGCGCTCATAAAGCGACGAGTGGTCAGAACACCGGTGCTCTGAAACGGGATCGGCAACTTTGCTAAATCGGCAAGATTGGTAAAGCCGCGGCTGATGAGTGGCGCCGAGAACGTATAACCCAGATGGGTCGCCGCAACCGATTCGTTGAGCAACGCCTGGCTGCGCACCGATTCATCGCCGAGAATGCGAAAGCTAATGCCATCACGTTTTGCGTCCAAGCCCCAATATTCGAGTGCCAGTGTCGTGAACATCCAGCTGCCGCCGCTGGCGCTGGTGACCGCAATGGTTTTGCCTTTCAAATCAGCCGGCGTTTTGATCTTGGGCGATGCCATAATGTTGCCGATCAACTTGTTGATCATGCCAGCGACAAAAACCAGATCGAGTCCTTCAGCGGCCGCGCTCAGCACCGCCCCGGTGGCGGAGCCTTCGTGAAGCTGGGTTTCGCCCGAGGCGATGGCCGCCATACCAACGGGACCGCTGCGAACCTGCACGAAGGTCAATTCCAAACCGTAGCGGCGGAAGAAACCCTGATCCTGCGCCACGTACATCGCTGCCTCGCGCTCACTGAACGAACCGGTGGTCATGATCACCTTGGTGAGTGGCTGGGCTGCCGTTACGGGTGCAACAAGACTTAGCGCAGCGAGGAGCGCGGCCAGTAGAGTTTTTGTCTTGGCGATCATGATTCCTCCGCGAAGGCACGGATACGATTCGAACCGATTGGGCAGATCGTTGATGCACTCAACCACATACCGGAAATTTGAATGGATAATTGTGCAACAGCTCGCCACCGCCCGGTTTCACGACAACCGCGGCGCCGAGCTGTAATCCGGCACGGAAATCTACAGTCACGGGATTCGGCTGGATAACATGAACCATGTTCTCCTGCAATGTCCACGACTCGAGCGGATGTGCCGCTGACTTCGTCCCGAGCTCGGGCGATTTACCCGCTTCGCCATGAAACACACTGTCGTAGGAGGTAAAGCCATTCTCTTCGATGATCGATGATGCCGCGACAATCTCCTCGCTGGTGCAGCCGGGCTGGCAGATCTTGCGAATGTTTTCAAAGCATTGCCGCGCGGTATCGAAAAGCGCTCGATAGGTGGGCGACGGCTCACGGGCGATCGCGAAGGGGCGATGAATCTGCGTCGAGTAACCCCAGAAGCTTACGGTGAGCTCGGTGATCACGACGCTGCCGGCCGCGAGCACGCGCGTTGTTTGCTTTTGCCATGGGACAAAGCGATCCGGGTTTACCATGCTGGTGGTGGCGATGAAATGAATACCGGGATCGCCGCCGTTTTTAAGATAGGCGCCGTAGACAATCGCGAGCACGTCATGCTCCGTCAAGCCGGCGCGTAAGTCACGCTCGAGGGCTTCGCAGGCGAGATCGGTTAAATAACCGCTCTTGCGCAGATATTGGAGCTCCTCTTCGCTGCGCACCTGACGAATCCGAGTGAACTGCGGACCGAATTCGACGAACTCAGCTTCGGGAAAAGCGCGTTGCAGCGCGGTCACATGTCCGTAGGCCATCGTGCGCATGCTCACCAGGCCGATTTTACTTTTGGCCAGGCCGCGTTTGCGCAATTCGTCGATCATACTCGGCATCGGCGCGGGACCGTACCAGCGTACGTCATCGATGACCGACTGTGCCTTGGCGCACGGCTGATGATTGAAGAAATGGATGAAAACCGCGGGACTGTCGCTGCGCGGAAACAACAACCAGCAAGGAGATTGTGCGAGATAGTTCGAGAGATAGTGAACTTCCGAAGAACCACGAGCGCCGGAGATCAGTAGCGCCGCGAGATTCTCTCGATCCATCGCTTCACGGATCGCGGTGTATCGGCGCGTGTACTCGGTGGTGGAAAAACGCGGGAATAGATCCCGATCAGAATTTTGTTCCGCCTGAGTCTTCATGGGTCTGCGCGAAACTTCTGCTGCGTTAATCTCCCACAGGCGGTTCGAGTGCGGTGAAAAGTGCACGGTTGCCCGGCATCGTGCTAAACCCGTCGCGATAAAGCTGCGGACCGCCCCACTGAAGCTGATCTCCTTCTTTCCTGATTTTGTCGATGCCTTGGTAGATCGGCATGACGCGGCTCATTTCCTCGCGAATGGCCTGACTATCGTTGAAAGGAAACAACAGGTCGCCATTCGGCATCGACTTACGCCCAATCAGGCTCAGAATTTCCCATTCCGGACGCGCCTCGCCAATCCTATGGCCTGGCAGTTCCGGCGTGAAGCGAATCCGGCGTTCGGTGCTCGTACAGGTGCCACCGGTGCGTTGCTCGTAGCGCGTTTGTGCCGGCAAAACCACCACGACGTCGGCGCTATCGAGCAGCATTGAAGGCTTGAGCACGAGGTCTTGATAGACACGTATGGGGACGCGGCTCAAGGCCTCGGCAGCGTAGTTGTCGGCCACGGTTTCGAGCGGGTCAGCACCAAGGCAGTACAGAAAGTTGATCTGGTGTGCGTAAGCCGCGTCCATCATTGCCGATAGTGTCAGGCCTGGATTGGAGGGTATCGGGTGGCGCCAGAGATTTGACAAGCGCCTAGCGCTCTGCTCATTGACAAAAAAGCCGCCGGGGAATTGGTCCGGCTCGGCGCCGCATTCACCGCCCGCCTGGGCGCTGCTCTCGGCGCCCAGGGGCATAATGCCGCATTTGTCACGCCCGAGCATTCCGCGCGCCAGCGCCAGATTCACGATCGCCTGGACTTTGGCAGTAGCAAATTCGCATTCGGTAAAAGCACCTGTGTAGACGAATACGGCTGAGCGCGCCGCGCCGTACTGGATCGCAAATTCCTGCATGGCGGCGCGCGAGACCCCCGAGCCTTGCTCGAGC
>DATBEY010000070.1:0-23577 GCA_036558765.1 Binatia bacterium
CGTATTACCAACAACGATGGCCCGGGCAAGGATGCAAACTTCAAAGTCGAGTACGTCACGCGTGAAGGGGAACGCATCGTCGAGGACCGCGCCGGCTCAGCGCTGTACGATATGTGCGTTGCCATGTACAAGCAAAGAGGCAAATTGACCGGGACCGGCGGTAGGAGGTCGCGTTGGCGCTGATACATCTCATTCTCGCTCGTTAAACAGCAACAGTCGACCAGTGCGAGATGGATACAAACCTCGATTATTATTCTTTGCTCGGCGTCAAACGTGGCGCCACGGCCGAAGAGATCAAACGAGCATATCGCAAGGCGGTGTTTCGCTTTCATCCCGATCGGAATCCCGGCGATAGCGAAGCGGCCGAAAAATTCAAGCAGGTTTTGGATGGATACGAAATCCTCTCCGATAAGAAAAAGCGTTCAGTTTACGACGAGGTTGTCGGGCCAGCAGAAAATGAACAGAGCGTTGAGGACGAAAACGCTCAGGCGGAAAGCGGAAAATCCGACGATAGTTTCGGTCAGCATTTTCAATTTAACCAGAAATACCAGCAGGCCGTGGAACCCGAGCCCAAGTGCCCGTCTTGCTCGGTTGTCGGCACGGACCAGATCGTCTCGCGCAAAGGCGGCGCCGCTTCTTCACGCGGCAAACAATTTGTTCTCGCACCCTTCAATGTCATTTTTTGCAAAGCTTGCGGCCATGTCTATGGCATCACTCCGAGCGTCACCTAGCCTTATCAGCAATGCGGAATTCCGTGCTCTAGTGCATGATGCCGCCGCCCTCGACCACCAATAATTGACCCGTCACAAAGTCGCTGTCGGAGCTCGCCAAGAACAAAGCTGTTCCGACGATATCGGCGGGAGTTTCGATCCGTCGGAAAGCCCGTTTCTCTGTGCTGCCTTCCCGTCTCTTGAGTACTTCGTCGGAGACTGACTCTTCGCTCATGGTGGAGCCGGGCGTCATACAGTTGACATTGATACCCCAGTCGCCGAGTTGGCGCGCCATGACTCGGGTCAGCGCCACGACGCCACCTTTGGCGGTCGTATAATGCGGCATATTCCCCGAACCGCTAAAAAACGTGCCCGAAGCGATGTTGATGATCTTGCCGCTCTTTTGCCGTTTCATAATCGGGATCACCGCTTTGCTGCATAGAAACACACCTTTGAGATTGACCTCCATCACCCGATCCCATTCGTCGATCTCTAGTTCCTCGACCGGTCCCTTCCACAGCCTTTCGGTAACGTAAATCGCGGCGTTGTTAAGCAGAACGTCAATTCGGCCAAATCGTCCAATCGTCTCCTCCGTCAAAGCTTGCACATCCGCAAAGCTTCGAACGTCCGTGCAACGCGCCCAGGCTGAGCCGCCGCTGTCGAGCAATGCTTTGGCAACGGCTGCTCCGGCGGCATCATCGATATCAGCAATGACGACATGAGCGCCTTCCTCAGCGAAACGCCGCGCGTATGCCTTGCCGATGCCGTGGGCGGCGCCGGTAATGATCGCAACCTTGTCTTTGAGTCGCATCGAAACCTCCGGGAGCCGAACGACTTACGAACTCAGGTAAAGCTAGGAGTGATCCCGTTGAGTAAATTTTCCAAACGTGCTGGGGGGAAGCGGAGCCCGACAAAAAAGGCCCCGAATAATCCGTAGACTGCGCTCGCTTCATCGAAGCGCATTTCGTAAACGAGCTTTTTGAACACGAGTGGATCATCGGCAAAAAGATCGACGCCCCATTCCCAATCATCGAACCCGATGGAGCCGGAAATGATTTGCGTGACCCGGCCTACGTAATGTCGACCGATCATGCCGTGCTCACGCATCATCCGTCGGCGCTCGTGAATCGGCTCGCTGTACCAGTTTTTTGTCTCGCCGCGGGATTTGTTCATCGGGTAAAAACACAGGTAACGGCGCTGAGGTATTTCCGGCCAAAGCCGCGGCGCCGCGGCTTCGCGCTGCTGCACGAGCTCGGCTTCGACTTCCCGGTTCCATTCTGCCGTATTCGGCTGCAACCCTTTTGCGCTCAACTCGGAATAGAGCTTGACCGAGGCTTCATACAAACCCAATTCGATGACCGAAAGATAAGAGGTGATTGGCTCGAGATATTCATTGAGCTCGGATCCGGCAACGGCTAATTCCGCGTGGTTGAGCTCGTCGAGGGTCCTGCGAAAGTGCACCAGCATCAAATCACCCTTGTGGCCGAGCAGCGAGAACAGTGCTGTGGGTCCCTCATGATTATCTTCCATTGCGGCGAAGATGGTTGTCGCTCGATGTAAGACGTGCTTTTGCTCGGCGCTACCGAGACCGCGCCAGGCGGTCCAACGAACACGAAACATCTGATGCAGGATGAAAGCGCCTTCGAGGGTGAGCGGCGCGGCGGGCAGTTTGGCGTTCGCGGCGGTAGCCGATAGAGGATCCATGTTTGAGAAGTGAATCAGGTCGGTATAGGGGATGATCCGTTCGGCGCTCGCTGATCGGGCTTTACGCCGCGGATTTTGTTACGAAGCGCATGAAAACCGCGTTTGGCGAGGCGGTAAATTTTTGGCGCTATCCAGGCCGCCAGTGCCAAAAAAAGCACCACGATGATCACCATGATTACCGGGTGATTGAACATCAGCCAAATACTGCCGAAAACGGTCACGTCTTCGCCGACGCTTGCAACCCAATTGCTGAACGGCTCCGGGCTGGCATTGAGCGCCAAACGGGTTGTCGCTTTCGTCCCGTGGGCCACCAGCGCAATTGAACCGCCGGCAAGAAGTGCCATCAGCTCCAGCGCAGGATTCATATCGCCTAACGATCGTGCCGCTAAAATCGCACCCGCGGGCACCCGAATGAAGGTGTGGAGTGCGTCCCAGCCAGTATCGAGATAGGGGACTTTGTCGGCAAAAAATTCGATCACATACATGATGCAAGCAATGGCAATAACACCCGGATGGGAAAGCACGTCCAGATTCTGCGGCAGATGAATGAGTTCTAACCGGTTGGCGATTCCGAGTGCTGCGACCGTAGCGTACAGGTTGATGCCCGAGGTCCACGCCGTGCCCATAGCCAAGCTCAAGGCTTCAAGTGTGCCCATAAGAGAACTCCTTCCTGACTATAGGTTTGACGTTGGTCTTTGCAGAAACATAACATTCACGGTTCGCGATCGTCCAAATGGGCTTAGATTTTGAACTTACCGCCTACTTTTTCTTTGTATTCCTTCGAGAAAGCATTGACTGCAGGAAACTGATCCATCCACTTGTACGGCCGGCAGGCATCGATCAACACTCGGTCCGAAGTATAACCGCGTGGCGAGCGTTCTTCCGGTGGCATGGCAGGCTCACAAACCGATGCCCAAACATCCTTCACCACATCGATTCCACCGCGAACATAGCAGCGCGTCGCAATTGCCCAAATGACCTCGCCAGGATCAGTAATATCGATATCGTCGTCCACAACGACAACGAATTTGCCTCCGTAGGCACCTGCCCGGGCACCCGCGGCGACTAACAGCGCTTGTTTGGAGTGGCCGGCGTAGCGTTGCTTGATCGAGATCACAGTAAAAGGCCCGGGCTGGCCGCCGTAGACAAACCCCCAGACTCCTTTTACCTCTGGGATGCCTGCTTTCTCGAGCTGTTCCCACAACGTCGCGGCGCCAAGCGGCATCGGCAAATAGCTCGATGGCGGTTTGAGGGGGGGCGCGCCGAGAAGGATCGGATCGTTGCGGTAATAGACTCGCTTGACGGTCATGACCGGCGTCTCACCGACATTTTCTTCGGTGAAATATCCCGGCCATTCGCCGAACGGGCCTTCTTTAGGCATGTCCTCATCTCTCATCGGCGGCAGCTCGCCTTCGAGAACGATTTCGGCATTGGCTGGAATCGGCAGGCCGGTTACTGCGCCGCGCGCGACCGGCACGGGTGCGCCTTGCAGGTAACCGGCGAATTCATACTCGTTGACATCGGGCGGCAGCGGCATCTGCGCGGCAAGAAAAACGGCGGGGCCTTGGCCTAGTGTAATCGCGATGGGCAGCGATTTGCCCGCGTCGCGTGCGCGCTCGAAGGCGAGGCGGCCGTGTTTCCCCATGTTCATTTTGACCGAGACGTGGTTTTTGTCCTGCACCATGACGCGGTATGTGCCGATGTTGATTTTGCCAGTTTCCAGGTCTTTGGTGATGACGCCGCAGCCAGTGCCGATAAATGGCCCACCATCGAGATCATGCCATTTGGGCGTCGGAAATTTGTAAAGATCGACTTCCTCGTCGGCCATCTGATTTTCCATCACCGGACCGCCTTCGACCTGCTGCACCGGTACTGCCTTGTAAGCGGCAAGCTTTTTTCTCCAGGCGTACAAATAGTCGATGCCGTTTTCTGCGTCGATTCCCATTGCCGGTCCGGTGCGCTTGCACGTGCGAAATACATTGGAAATTATTCGAAATCCCGCCGGGTATTGGTCGAAGTTACTGAATAGGAGCGCCGGCCCCTGTTTATCCGCGGCAAGCTCCGTCAACGCTCCCACCTCGGTGTTCAAGTCAGCGCCTTCGATGCGGCGCAACTCGCCCATGGATTCCAATGTTTCGATGTAGCCTCTCATGTCAGTGACATCAGCCATTGCGACCCTCCGAAATCGACGGTCATACTAAGTGGATGGTGCGGGGGAGTCAACACGACCTTGCGAATGAAACATCGTGCAAGGCCGCACGCGCGCTTTTTTACTGCGTTCTGCGCACGACCGAATGGTTGACGACCTTCTTGTCATTGCATATTGTGCAGATAGCGATGGGTTTTCGTGAGCAACAGTGTTTTCATACGAATGGAGGGTGAAATAGATGCCGTACGATCTGATCATTCGCGGTGGCCGTGTTGTCGATGGTTCGGGACTTCCATCTTACGTTGCTGACATCGGGGTCAGAAACGGCAAGATCGCTGAAGTCGGACGCCTAACCGAGGGCGCCGCCCGCACGATCGATGCTGCAGGGCTGGCCGTCGCTCCGGGTTTTATCGATCACCACACCCATTTGGATGCGCAGATGCTCTGGGATCCGTACGGCACGTGCGAGCCGCAGCATGGCATTACGACTGTAGTCATGGGGAATTGCGGCCTGACCTTGGCACCCATCAAAAAAGGCGATGAAGATGCGGTGGTGAAAAGCTTCATTCGGGTCGAAGCGATTCCGCGGCATGCCTTGGAGCAAGGCGTTACATGGAACTGGCACAGCTATGGTGAGTATCTCGATAATTTTGAAGGCAAGGTGGGCATCAATGTCGGCGGCCTCGTTGGCCACATCGCTGTGCGCCACAACGTGATGGGGGAAGAGGCCGTCGAGCGTAAAGCGACCAGCGCGGAAGTGCAAAAAATGCGCGCAATTATTCTAGAGTCGATGCACGGGGGCGCGTTGGGAATCTCGACCAATCGCAACGAGCGGCATATGCGCGAAGACGGAAAGCCGGTGGCGAGTCGATTGGCGGATGACGAGGAGCTTTTTGCTCTGTGCGATGTCCTTGCCGACTGCAATGCCGGTGTCATCGAAACCATTCTGGGGCGCAACAAAATCGAGCATTTTGACTTTTACCATGAACTCGCCAAACGTACGCAGCGCCCGGTGTTGTGGCAGAGCCTGCAGCACCGCTGGGTCGAGCCCAATCTCTGGCGCGAGCAGCTCGACGCGGTGGAGCCGATTTTCAAAGCGGGTTATCAAGCCTACGGTCTGTCGCACACGGTACCGCTGGTGCGCCATTTCACATTGAAAGATTGCCAGGTTTTCGATGAATTCCCCACCTGGAAGAACTTGATGTTCCTGCCGGTGGAAATCCGCAAGCAAGCATTGGCAGATCCGGACACGCGGCGAAAGTTGCGTGCTGACTTCGCCGATCCGCGGCCGACGAACTTCCACCGGCGCTGGGATATTCCGCGGGTTGAAACGGTGGTGAAGCCGGAAAATCAAAAATATGTCGGCAAGAGCCTCGCCGAGCTGGCCACTCTGCGCAATCAAGATCCCCTCGACGCGTTTTTGGACTTGGCTTTGGAAGAAGATCTCGGGACCGTTTTTTGGAACGCAAACAATGGCGGCGACTGGAACGCCATGGGCGAAATTCTGCGCAGTCCCTATGTACTGGTCGGCACTTCGGATGCCGGCGCGCATGTGCAATTCGGCGCCGACTTCGGTTACGGCACGATCCTTTTGGGACTTTGGGTGCGCGAGCGCCGGGTCATGAGCCTCGAGCAGGCGATCCACAAGCTGACGTTCCATGTCGCTTCGATTTTCGGCCTGGAGGGCCGCGGCTTGCTGCGGCCGGGCTATGCCGCCGACCTGACAATCTTCGATCCCGAGACCGTCGGCGCCCATGAACCCGAATGGGCGAACGACTATCCGGCCGAAAGCAAGCGGTTGATTCAGAAATCCGCGGGGCTGCATTATACGATTGTCAACGGCCGCGTGATTTACGAAGACGGCCGCATGACCGGCGACCTGCCAGGTCAGGTTATTCGGGGCGCGCTCTATCGCGAACAGAAGGCCGCTGCCTAGCCTCGGTCGTCATGGGGGTCAGCTATATTCCCGTTGCGCGCGCGGGCGAGCTAAGTCCGGGCGTGATGAAAGAAATCGACCTAGGCGGCCGCCAGGCCCTGCTGGCGTACGTCGACGGGAAATATTTCGCCTTCTCGAGACATTGTCCGCACGAAGAAGCCGACTTGAAAACGGCCGGACAGCTGCTCAATGGCACGACCATTCGCTGCAACAATCACAGTTATTGCTATGACCTCAACTCGGGCGAATGCACTTTGCCGAAGGGCGCTGCGCCGCTGACGGTTTTACCTGCCGAGGAGAGAGGCGAAGACATTTGTATTCGCCTGGAGTGGTAGAGTTCTGAGATTCTCGCCATTCTCACTTGCCAACGATCACGAGTTTGCCAGCGCGGCCTGTTCCGTCGCTTTAAAATGAGTTTAGCTCAATGCTTCATGCGGCGCGCACGCCATCGGGTCGGCAGCGTTCTACTGGCGATACTCTGGCTCGGCGCTGCCGTGAATGTTGGCGCCGAGGAAAAGAGCCTTCTCTGGAAGATCACCAAAGGCGCGAGCAGCATTTATATTTTAGGTTCGATTCACTACCTGCGCAGCGAAAATTATCCGCTCAAAAAAGCCATTCTCGATGCGTTTGATACCAGCAAGAGACTCGTTCTGGAGATCGATCTCAACGCCACTTCGGGGGAAACTGCGCAGCGGCTAATGCTGGAAAAAGCGCTCTTTCGGGACGGTACCACCTTGCCGGAGAATATCAGCGCAGAAACCTACCGGCTGGTCGCCGAGCGCGCGACGCAGCTCGGGATCGACATGCGGATTTTCAATCCGATGAAGCCCTGGTTCGCGGCGATCAATTTGATCGCCATAAAGCTGAAAGCGCTTCAACTCGACCCCAGGCGTGGCGTGGATCAATATCTCGCGGGCGAAGCAAAACGACGCGGCAAACCGACCAGCGGACTCGAAACGTTGGAATTTCAGATCGGTCTGCTGGATCAATTATCGAAGCAAAATCAGGAAGCGATGCTGCGCGAAACCGTCACTGAGCTGGACTTGCTGGATCGGGATATAGACGAAATCGTACGATCCTGGGTGGAGGGTGACGCGGTGGTATTGGCGAAATTACTTCTGGCCGGCATGGTGGAGTTTCCCGAGATCCATCAAAAAGTACTTGTCGAGCGCAATCGCCGCTGGCTGCCGGAGATCGAAAAATCATTGGAACAAGCCAGCGAAGCGCTGATCGTGGTCGGCGCGGCGCACCTGGTGGGCCCAGACGGTATTATTGAGATGTTAAAAACAAAAGGTTATAGCGTGGAGCAAAAGTGATGGCGGCTAAAAAAGCAATTTCAAAAGCCATTCGCGTCGCCGACTGGATGACCGAAGGGGTGCTTGCGGTGGAAATTTTCGATAGCATTGCCGTGGCCCGGCGGCTCATGGCCAAGCATCGGGTCAATCAGTTGCCGGTGCTCGATAACGATCGTTTGGTGGGCATTGTCACGGATCGCGACGTCCGTGACGCTTATCCGACCAGCCTCATGATCAATCGCGCCGAGGAAATCGATCGATTCGCCGAGAAGATTACCGTCGAAGAAGTGATGACTCACGACGTATTCGTCGTCCGGCCGGATACCGGATTGCCGACCGCCGTGGGACTACTACGCCGGCACCGGATCGGTGCGTTGCCGGTGCTCAAAAATCAAAAGCTCGTGGGAATCATTACCCGCAGCGATATTCTCGATTTCGTCCTGCGCGACGGCGTCGGACGGGAGCGCAATCGCTCCAAGCCACCTGCCTCAGCTGGAAAACGCGGCGGCAAAAACCGACGCCGCGCCGGCAACAAAGCAACTTGACAGAACGGGGCGCCTGGAATGCCATCCTTCGATATCGTTAATCGCGTCGACCTTCAGGAGGTCGATAACGCGGTCAACATCACAAAAAAAGCGATCCTTTCGCGCTACGATTTTCGCAATTCGAAAACTGAAATCGCGATCGACAAAAAAGAGAAAAAAATTCGCGTCACCACCGAGGATGACATGAAGCTGCGGGCGGTGCAGGATTCTCTCATCGAGAACCTGGTCAAACGCCGAGTCGACCGAAAATGCCTTGAGTTAAAAACCGCCGAAGCGGCGGCCCATGGCATGATTCAGCGCGAAATCGCCATCAAAGAAGGTGTCGATTCGGACACGGCGCGAAACATCGTCAAACTCATCAAAGACAAGAAACTCAAAGTGCAAGCGGCGATCCAAGAAAATCAAGTGCGCGTCACCGGAAAAAAGATCGATGATCTGCAGGAAGTGATCCAGATGCTGCGCACCAGTTCAATGCCGATTCCGCTGCAATTCATCAACATGCAGCGGTGATCAGGTTTTCGGCGCGATCACAGGAGGTCGACAATGAATAAGATCAAAAAAAGCGAAGATGAATGGAAGAAAGAGCTGACCGACGAGCAGTATTACGTCTGCCGCCAGAAGGGCACCGAGCGAGCGTTCACCGGGAAGTATTGGGATCATCATGAAAAGGGAATGTATCGGTGTGCCTGCTGTGGGAATGACCTTTTCACGTCCGATACCAAGTTCGACTCGGGCACTGGCTGGCCGAGTTTCTGGGCGCCGGTTGCCAAAGGGAATGTCGAAACCGAAGAGGACAACAGTTTTATGATGCGCCGAACCGAAGTGATGTGCAGCAAATGTGGCGCTCATCTCGGCCATCTGTTTGATGATGGACCGCAGCCGACCCGTCTACGCTATTGTATCAATTCCGCTTCTTTGGAATTCGACAAGAACAAATGACTTCGTCACCGGCGAACGAGCTTGCGTTTCAGGATCAAGGCTCGGTTCGATACTGCCACGGCTGCGGCGCCGACAATGAAAAGGGATTACAAATTAAGAGCTACTGGGACGGCGACGAGGCAGTCGCGACATGGCGAGCGCAGGCTCATCATTGCGGCGGGACACCGGAGCATTTAAACGGCGGCATCATCGCATCATTGATCGATTGCCACTCGCTCAACCTCGCCATTGCGCGTGCCTATCGTGACGAGCAGCGTCCGATCGGCAGCGCGCCGCGAATCGGCTATGTCACAGCCAATTTAACCGTGTCGTACATAAAGCCGACGCCGCTCGGGGAGACCCTCGAGTTGCGCGCTCGGATCGACAAGCTCGAAGGCCGAAAAATTTGGGTCAGCTGCAGTCTCACGGCTCTCGGTGAGTTGCGGGCGACCGGCACGGTGCTCGGGGTGCGGGTGAATTGGGAGTAAAGAGTCATTCAAGCGGTTCAAATCGTCAGAAAAAAGGGGCTGGCGGGTTTAGCAGCAGATGGAATACACCACGCTTGGAAAAACCGGATTGAAAGTCAGTGTGGCCGGGCTTGGCTGCGGCGGGCCGAGCCGTCTCGGGATGCGCAATGATCCAAAATCGGCAAATCACGCGGTCGGCCTGGTGAAGCAAGGCCTCGATCTTGGCATCAACTTTCTCGACACCGCGCAGACCTATGGAACCGAGCCCATCGTCGGTCGAGCGATCGGCGGCGTGCCGCGCGACAAATTAGTCATCTCGACCAAAAAGACACTTCCGTCAGAAGATCACCCCGATCCTGAAAACGAGGTCAGCAAAGGTCTCGAACAGAGTCTTAAGACGCTCGGCACCGACTACATCGACGTCTATCATCTCCACGGGGTCGAGCCGAAAGACTACGGTTTTGCCAAAGAGCGGTTGCTCCCGGTCATGCGCCGCCTTAAGGAGCAAGGCAAGATTCGCTTTATCGGCGTCACTGAAGGCTTTGTTCCCGATCCGTCGCATCAAATGTTGCAATCGAGCCTGGCGGACGATGTTTGGGACGTGGTCATGGTGGGCTTCAATATGCTCAATCCATCGGTGCGGAAATCGATTTTGCCGGCAACCATGGAAAAGGGCGTCGGTGTGCTGAATATGTTCGCGGTTCGTCGCGCGCTGAGCCAGCCGCAGCGGTTGCAGTCTTTGTGCGCCGAATTGATCGCCTCGAAGGCGATCGATTCCGACGCGTTGAATCCGTCGAACCCGCTCGGGTTCGTTTTGCAAATGAGCGATGCCGCGACGTTGCCGGAGGCAGCCTATCGTTTTTGTCGCCATCAGCCGGGCATTCATGTTGTCTTGACCGGAACCGGCAATCCGAAGCACTTGCGAGAAAATGTCGCGGCGATCTTAAAACCGGCTTTGCCGGAGGCGGTTCTCCGAAAGCTTGATGATTTATTTGGTCGGTTGGATAGCGTGAGCGGAAACTAACGGCGGAAAAATCGAAGATTGGAGATCGCGCCTCGATACGCGACCCGAATCGGTCCCTACTCAGTGAACCGGTGCTTTGATGCGCTTGGCTTCCTAAAAGAGTGCCTGCCAAACAACCCCGAATGAGCGGTACGCTTGGTTTCGACAGTCCAAGTTCCCGAGTAGCGCAAAGCGCGTGACCAGAGAATAGCTTACGCGGTTTGAAACAATTTCGAGTACTGCTCCCAGGGCGCCGGGGGGATGCGCGCGGTCTTGAGGTTTTCTTCGACGTGGTTCAACTGTTTCATTCCCACCAATGCGGTGGTCACTCCAGGGGTGGAGCGCACGAACTGCAGCGCACGCTGGCCATCGGTTTCGAGGCCGGCAAAAGTATCGCGAATCACGTCCGGGAGATTTCGCGTCAGCTGGCCTTGCAGCACGGATGCGCTGCACATGACCGTGACCCCAAGATGTTGCGCTGCTTCGAGGAGGGTCACCGATTTTCCGTCTACCTGTTGGTTGGCATTCGAGAGAGCTTCCGTCATCCCCAAGTTTAGTGGCAACTGCACGATGCGAAAATGGTGGTCTTTGCCGCCGGCTTTTTCCGCCAACCTGACGACGTGCGCTAACGAGAGATAATCCTTGGCTTCGGGCGGATTGCGATAGGCATTCCAGGTGGCCGTGCCGTAGAGCCGGAGTTTGCCTCGCGCGACCGCTTCCTCCAATGCTTGAAACGCGTTGACCAAGCGTGCGTCGAACTCCTCGGCTGAAATTTTGCCAAGCTGGCTTTCGGGGTTGTGCACGTAGTAGATGTCGACGCACTCAAGATCGAGATTGCTCAAGCTCGATTCGAGTTGATTCAGCAAATATCTCGGTGTCATGCAGTGATAGCCGCCGACAATATCCGCGGCGGTCGCCACGCCGCTCTCGACGAAGGTCTTTATAATGTAGTTTTTCGGATCGCTTGGCGGCATATTATCAAACGGTAAAAAACCGCCTTTGGTCGCAATCACGAGTTCATCCCGCCCGTAGCCTTTGCGCGCGAGTTCTTTAAGTGCCGTGCCGATCGAGCGTTCACTCCTCTGACAACGATAATTGATTGCGGTATCGATGACATTGCAGCCGGATTCGACCGCGCCAACGACGGCCTGGTGGTATTGCGCGTCCGTGGCTTCGTCATAATTGCCCAAATACGTCCCCACGCCGATGGAAGAAACCCATAGCCCCTGCAAAGCGCGGAAATGCTCCGGGGCAATGATGCCGGCAAAACGCTTTCGATAGCGTTCCGTGCCTTCTGGCGTAGCGAAGTTCGGCGGTGTCATACGCATTTCCCTTTTGTTGTAGCGAAGAGCAGGAGCCGGTTTAAAAGGAATCTTTCATCTTTCTGACGGCGGCGAAAACCGAAACCGGATCAAGTGCGGTGTTGGGGTTTACCGATTTAACGCTCGCCTGAAGCTCCTTACTATCCCAGCGAAGAAACGGATTGGTTTGCTTCTCTTCCTCCAGTGTCGATGGCACGGTCGACGTTCCACGCGAGCGCAATCCCTGGACGCGCTCAAAGCGCGAGGCCAGCTTGGCATTTTTGGGCTCGAGGGAGATCGCAAACCGCAGGTTGCTCTCGGTGTACTCGTGCCCGCAATAGACTTTAGTGTTGTCCGGGAGCGCCATCAGTTTTTTTAACGAGGCGTGCATTTGCTCCGGCGTGCCTTCAAAGAGCCGGCCGCAGCCGGCGGTGAACAGTGTATCGCCACAAAAAAGACTGTTATCGAACAAAAAAGCGATATGACCGGTGGTGTGCCCGGGAATGAAAAAAACCGTTCCCTTGGCCTCTCCAATCTTTATTTCCTCGCCTTCCTCCACGCCGTAGGTCAATCCCGGAATCCGGTTCTGGTCGCTTTTATGGCCGTACACCTCGACCTTGTGTTTGCCCAGAATACCTTCGTTTCCACCCGTGTGATCACGATGATGATGGGTGTTGAGAATCGCCCGAAACGCGACCTGCTCGGCCTCGATCCGGCGTAGCACTGGCTCGGCTTCGGACGGATCCACGACAGCCGCTTCTTTGGTTTTATCGCAGATCAGAAGATAGGCGTAGTTATCTCGCAGCAGAGGAATTTGGACGATTTTCATATTTGTTGGCCAGTCAACATTCCTTCAAATGTTTTGTTTTGAGGCGCCGGCTCGAGTTGCGGACTACTGACAATCCTATATTGGCTTAATTTTTTGCGAATATCCACTTTTTTTAGCCCATGGCTCAGTCCAATGCTGAGCAAATGAACCAGAAACTCGTTTGCCTCGCTCTTACGTCCGCCACTGCCTGTTGCGGTCAGTCAATTTGACTCTTTTACTTTGGCTGTGGCAAGGATGAGACTACTTGTTGAAAGTACAACGAACGAAACCGGAATGGCAAAACTAAGCAATCCAACGCCGGCGGACGTGGAGCGCTATCGGCAAAACTATATCGTGGAGATGGACGGTATAGCCTTGTACCGCTCTATGGCAGCGGCTGAGCGCGACACGCAGCGGGCGGCGATTTTCGAGAAGCTTGCACAAAACGAGGAACGACATGCACAGCGCTGGGCCAAGCTGATTCAATCCGGAGGCGGCGCGGTGCCGAAGCATAAACCATCAGCACGCGTGCGTTTGCTCGGCTGGTTAGCTCGACAATTCGGCACGCGACGGGTGGTACCGATTATCAGCAGTATGGAGGCGCGCGATGAAGCCGGCTATATGCGCCAGCCCGAAGCGGCGGGACTCCCGGCGGAGGAGCGCGCACACAGCCGAACTTTGCTGGCGATGGAGGGAAAGACCTCGGGCCAGGATTCCATTGCCGGCGCCGAGCGTTGGCATACAACGGCGACCGGCGGCGGTTTGCGCGCAGCCGTATTCGGCATCAACGACGGCCTGCTGTCAAATTTCAGTCTGGTCATGGGTTTTGCCGGAGCGGAGGCCAAGCCGGAATATATCATTCTTGCGGGCGTCGCCGGTTTGCTCGCCGGTTCTTTTTCGATGGCAGCGGGAGAGTATGTTTCAGTGCGCGCCCAACGCGAAGTTTTCGAGCAACAGATCGCAATTGAAAAAGAAGAGCTGGAAATGTCGCCGAGGGAGGAGGAGGAAGAGCTGTCTTTGATTTATCAGGCTAAAGGAATTCCTGAGCATGAAGCCTCCCGGCTCGCAAACCGAATCATTCAGAATCCGAAAACCGCGATCGATACGTTGGCGCGCGAAGAACTCGGACTGGATCCGACCGGGCTGGGTTCACCCTGGACCGCAGCGCTGAGCTCGTTCGTCGCTTTCGTGCTTGGCGCCTTCGTTCCCGTTGCGCCTTATCTGTTAACGTCCGGAACCAAAGCCTGGATTACCAGCGCATCGCTCAGTTTTTGTGCGTTGTTCAGTGTCGGAGCTGTGCTCTCGATCTTTACGGCTCGCGGTCCGCTGCCAAGCGGCGCGCGTATGCTCGCCATCGGTTTGTTGGTATCGGCGATCACCTATAGCGTGGGTTGGCTTTTGGGCGTCTCGGTCGGCGGATAGGGCTAGCACGCAATCATTCCTCGGTTCGACCCGTTGAAGCCGCGAAAGTTTTTCTTGCTCTCCCAGAACCTTTGCCGCAATATCAGCCTGCTACTGAGATCAAGGGTCGTTCTTTCTTTGCACATCTGCGAGTTGTCGACGCATTCTTTCGCAACATTGAGAACCGGCGGGTTTACGATGGCGCTTCACGCTCATTTTCGTGGCACATGCGTTGCTGAAGAAAAATTTCATGAATATGAAACAAAAAAAAATAACGGTTACGACTTTGTGGTTAGCGGTTTTGGCACTGATGGGGACGGCTTATGGTTACGACGAAATCGTCGTAAAAGACGGAGCGACGATTCGTGGTAGCGTAAAGCTGGAAGGTGCCGCGCCGAAATTGGCGCCGCTCCAGATCACCAAATACAAAGAAATTTGCAAGGATGTGCCCAATGAGACCTTGATACTCGGTCCAAATCGCGGCGTTCGTTACGCGGTGATTACTCTGGAAGGGGTCGGCAAAGGAAAAGCGATTGAAAAGGAAGTTGTCCACGAACTTGACAACGTGAAGTGCCGTTTCACGCCGCACGTACAAGCAGCCAGCGTTGGGCAGTTTGTCCAGCTAAAGAACTCTGATCCTATTCTTCATACGGCGCATGCGCGCTTTACCGGCAACCAACCTGAGTTCAATGTTGGGCTCTATCCAGGCCGCGTAAGCCGCAAGCCATTGATTGCGCCTGGCCTTGTCAGGATTCAATGCGAGGTGCACCCGTGGATGTCCGCCTATATTGTCGTGACGGATCATCCTTATTTCGCTGTCACGGATCTATATGGCGAGTACGAGCTGAGTGACATTCCGCCGGGAACCTACCAACTCAAAGTTTGGCACGAGAGCTTAGGCGTCCAGGAGAAACGCATCGAGATCAAAGCCGGTGGGGCGCAAGGAGTCGACTTCAATTTCACGGCGGCAGCGGGGGTGAAGAAATGAAACCGGTAGCGCAATGGATCACGATGGTGCTGGTGATTGTATCAAGCATTCCATGGGCCTGGGCCGACGGCGCGGGCGTGCTCAAGGGGACCATCACGATGGACGGTAAACCCGCCGTCGGGGCTGTCGTTTCCATCGAAGGCCTGCCAAAGGATTGGGTCAAAGCTCAAGCGGCGCTGGTGAAACCGCAAAAAAAAATAATAGATCAACAGAACCTCAAGTTTTCTCCGACGGTCCTTGCTGTGAAGGTCGGAGATACCGTTGAGTTCCCGAACCACGACAAGGTTTGGCACAACGTCTACTCGAAGGGCGGCGCCAACGATTTCGATCTCGGTCTCTACGCGCCGAACAACAGCAGGAGCAAAAAATTCGAAAACGTCGGCATTTCCCGGATTCTATGCAATGCGCATCCGGATATGGAAGCTTTCGTCGTGGTGAAGGATCACCCGTTTTTCTCGACGAGCGATAGCCGGGGGAATTACGGGATTAAAAATGTTCCTCTGGGTAAATTGCGCGTCGAAATCTGGTACCCGAATTTGGGCGTTAGAAGCGAGCCGGTTCCGCTCGTACGGGACGGCGAAGTCTTTGATCTCAATGTCGATCTGAAGAAACGCTAGCACACGGAGTTATGTATGCGTGCCCCGAAACCATCGGAAGGTTTAACCGCGGCTGAAGCACGTGTGCTTCGGCTCGTTTCTGAATCAAAAACCAACCGCGAGATCGCATCCAGCCTTGGAATCAGTCCGGCGACCGTCAAGCGGCACCTGGAAAATATTTTGCGCAAGCTACGGGTGCGCAATCGTATTGAAGCCGCGATCTACAGCTTGAGCATGTCGGAGTGCGATGGGGGCAATAACGGCGATTGTGCGCTTGCCGCCTGGCGCAGACGGTACGAGGGCCGGCAAAATGGGCCGATTGACCGATAGCTTTATTTTCCTCCCCAGTGCTATAAGCCAGCCATAATTCCGCGTTTTGCAATACTTCTCGCATGATATTCCAGACGGGGGAGATCATGAGACGACTGCTTTTCATGTCATTGGCTGGTCTGCTCCTGTTCGGCATCTCCCATTCGACTTCGGCGGCGGAAACAGAACCCGCCAAAGAACCTGCTAAGGAAGCCGCTAAAGAAACGCCTCCAACCTACGTCGGCAACGAAGTTTGCCAAGCGTGTCACGCCGAACAATTCCAAAAATTTTCCCAAACCATGATGGGGAAAATTTTCCTCTTCAATGCGCGTAACGAAACGGAAAAAAGGGCTTGTGAAAATTGCCACGGCCCGGGAAGTAACCACGTCGCCGCGGGCGGCGGACGCGGAGTCGGCGGGCTGATCACATTCGGCAAGGATTCGCCAACGCCTATGAAAGTTCAAAACGAAGCCTGTCTCCAGTGTCATCAGAAAGGCGTTCAGACGTACTGGAATGCGAGCCCACATGCCAACCGGGGCATGGGCTGTGTCGATTGCCATACCGTAATGGAGAGAACGTCCGATAGATACCAGCTCGCCAAAGTCGGCGAGAAGACGCCATTTTTTATCCGACGGCCGGAAATAGAAGTTTGCAACCAGTGCCACCTGCAGAGACAGGCCCAGCTCATGCGCTCGTCCCATATGCCGCTTAGAGAGGGAAAGCTCGTCTGCACGAGTTGCCACAATCCTCATGGCTCGCCCAATCCGTCACAACTCAAACAGGCCAGTATCAATGAAAACTGCTACACCTGCCATACCGAGAGGCGGGGGCCGTTCCTTTGGATGCATCCACCGGCGTTTGAAAATTGCGCGAACTGTCACGAGCCGCACGGAACCGTCAACGACCGACTGCTCAAGGTTACCGATCCGCGGCTCTGCACGCAGTGCCACATGTCGGTACAACATCCCGTTACGCCGCGGCCGCCAACTTCGGTCTTTTTCTTCAACCGCAGCTGCACCAACTGTCACAGTCAGATTCATGGATCGAATCATCCCGCGGGGAAATTTTTTCAGAGATAAGGAGGTCGGACCATGGGACGGACAAAATACCCGCTGGCCTTCAGGCTCACTTTAAAAATCTTGTTGCTGTTCGCCTCCAGCAACGCCTGGGCGCAGGTTGATGTCGGCGATTATACGGTGAGCGGTTCGGCGGAAATCGGTGGTCTGCCCAGGTCCTTCAAGGGAGACAAGGCGCGGTTTGAAGAATACAGAGATATACCGGAGAGCGTGATCGTTCCGCAGTTGCAGCTCATGATCGGGGGGAAAAAAGAGGATTTCTATCTAAATTTCGACTCCTTAAAGACTGGACGCAACGATCAGAGCTATACGCTGCGGGCCGGCAGATACGGCCTGCTGGATATGGAATTCCAATGGGATCAAATTCCCCACCTGTTCAGTGAAGGTGTCGCCCGCACACCTTACTCCGTAAACGACGGGCACACGACCTTGTTCACCCTTTCATCAAAGCCAACCGCAACCACCGCAACGACAAACTGCGCCACCTCTCCGCTATGCCAATGGTTGAACACCAACGCTCAGCCGATAGATCTTGGTCTTTATAACGGCATCGCGAGATTCAATGTTCGCTACACGCCGACACCCGGGTGGACGTTTACCGGCAACTATTGGCAAAATCACAACGTCGGGGACAGAGCTTTCGGTACGCTCTTCGGCACGAGCCCAGGTTCTTTCAACATCACCGAACTTGCGGAGCCGATCGATTATCAAACCTACAACATCGAACTGGGTGGAGAATATGCGGGCAATGGATGGTCGGTCGGTTTGAAATACACGGGCTCTATCTTCAACAATCTCCACAGTGGGATCATCTGGGACAATCCGATGAACCTGACGAACTCCGTTGGGGGAGTGCTTACGGGAACATGTCTTGACTCAGCGACCGTGAACTATAACACCGGCAGAGGCGCCTGCCAGGGCCAGATGAATCTGTATCCAAACAATCAGGCACACACGGTTACGTTGTCCGGCGCGGCGACGCTTCCATTCAAAACTAACTTCATGGGAACGACCTCCTATGGCTGGATGCTCCAGGACTCGACCTTCCAGCCGTTTACGATTAACCGTTGCTATACCACCAACCCGGCATTGGTGGGCACCTTCAACCCGAGATGTGTGGACGGCGCAACGGGCCTTCCTGCACCGCTAGTTCGGATGCCGACCATTTCCAAAACGAGCCTCGGCGGCGATGTGCGCCCGATCATGGTCAACGCAACTCTGGTCAACAATTTTTTCGAGCGCGTAAATCTGAAGGCGTTTTATCGATATTATGCGATGGAGAACCACAACAGCGAAGTCCTTTTGCCTCAAGGATTTGTACGCCTCGACGGCCAACCGGTTGCAGGCGCCCTCCAGTCGGAACTTTTTTCCTACTCGAAGCATACCGTTGGCTACGAAGCAGGTTACGATTTTGCTCGTTGGTTGTCGCCCAAGCTTAGCTGGGGTTACGAGAGAATGCATCGGCACGACCGCGAGGTCTTTAATCAGGATAAATTTACTTTCGGTCCCACGGTAGATATCAAGCCTTCGACGGCGATTTTATTGCGAGCGTCTTACCGGCATGTCTGGGGAAACGACTCCCCATATGTGGCCGATCCGACGGTTGACGCTTCTAATCTTTCGCGAAAATTCGATGAGGCGGCGACCCGCCGCAACAAAGTCAGTCTATTCGCGCAATACACTCCATGGGAAAATCTGATGCTCACGTGGGGGTTCGAGTATACCAACGATAATTATCTATTCGCGGCTCTGGGCACCCAGTACGATAACAACTATTCGCCATCCGTCGGAATCAATTACACGCCGTTAAGCTGGCTGAGACTCTTCGCGAACTATAATTGGGAGCGCTACGACTGGCTACTAAAAGCGATGGATCGAACAAACACGGCGACCCAGACGATCGCTAACAGTTGTACGCCTAACGTGCCGCCAAACCTCAACCGCTGTTGGAACAGCCGCGGATTGGATCAGATGAACACGGTCAGCGTCGGCAGCGACCTGGATCTTATCCAGAAAATCTTTGGACTTCGGCTCCAATTCACTTATTCGAATGGTACCAGCTCGGTGCACGCCAGCGGCGATCAGCAAAGCACTACCCCCGCAGGCAATTATCCGCTACTCAAGAATCAGTGGTATGAGTTCCTCGCGCGGTTCGAATATAATCTGCAAAAAAACACTACTTTTAGGTTTGGCTACTATTACAATCATGCCACCGAAAGAGATTTCGGTGTCGATATCATGCAACCCTGGATGGGCAATGTCGATGTCGTTCCCACACCGAACGCCAATACCGCAAGGTCGGTCTTTTTAGGAGACCAGATCAAAGGACCATTTACGGCGCATGTGGGTTTTGTGACCGTCGGGTTCAAGTTTTAACGGAAGTTACCAACGCGACGCGAACCAGTCATCCGGCGATCGTTGCGAGTTCTTCCGGATATTACGTGCATCGTCGTTGAACCAACCGTTCCAGCGACGTGGATGCGCCCATTGATGTTTCGTCTTTTCCCCTTCCAATATCAGCCAAGCGAGTGTTTCTTCGCACGGAAAGCCTCGTGAAGCCCTTTTCCGGTGTGATTGGCCCGTTGGTGCTGTGGATTATTTTCTTGGTTTTTCAAAGCGGTGTCTTGGCTGCTGAAACGCCAGAGAATAGCTGCGAAACCTGTCATTTGGCGCTCGGTGTCGAAAATCTGACGAAGCCCGCGGAAAATTTCAAAGCTGACATCCATGCGGCCAAAGGTTTCGGCTGTGTGAGCTGCCACGGCGGCGATGCGACCCTTATGGGCCTGGAGGCGATGGACAAAAAAAAGGGCTACATCGGGAAGCCGACCGGCCTTCAAATCATCGAGACCTGTGGCAAATGTCACTCGGATGCAAATTTTATGAGGCGCTACAATCCGACGCTCCGCGTGGATCAGGTCGCCGAGTATTTCACGTCAGTTCACGGCAAAAGACTGAAGGAGCAAAAGGATCAGAAAGTGGCGACCTGCGCCAGTTGCCACGTCGCCCACTCGATCCGGCCCCCCAACGATTCGCGTTCATCGGTCCATCCCCTGAAAGTGGCCGACACGTGCGGCTCCTGCCATGCGAACAAAGATTATATGGCGCCGTACAAAATCCCGACCGACCAAGTGGAAAAATACAAGACGAGTGTGCACTGGCAGATGATGGCGAGCAAAGGCGATTTGTCCGCGCCGACCTGTAATGACTGCCACGGAAATCATGGCGCCTCGCCGCCCGGCGTATCCTCGGTGGTGAATGTTTGCGGCCAATGCCACGCAGTGAATTCAGAGCTGTTCAACAAAAGCGCGCACAGCAAGATTTTTGTTCAAATGGGTATTCCGGGTTGTGCAGCCTGCCACAGCAATCACGCCATTGTCGCGACCAGCGATGCGATGTTGAGCACCGGTGATAAATCCGCTTGTGCCGGCTGTCATCCCCCGACTTCCTCGGGTGCAATGCTTGCCGCCAAGATGCTCGGTTCAATAGATCGTTTAAAAGCGGACACGGACAAAGCGGCCGTAACGCTGGCGAGCGCGGAACACGCTGGGATGGAAGTCAGCCAGCCTTTATTCGAGCTCAATGAAGCCAGGACGGCGCTGATAAAAGCGCGCGCGGCGATTCACAGCTTCGATCAGGCGACGGTTGAGAAAGAAATTGAGCCGGGATTGAAGGTCAGCGAGAGAGCGTATGCGCGCGGAGTGAAGGCCCTCGACGAGTTGCAGTTCAGGCGCAAGGGATTAGCCATCTCTGCTTTAATTATCTTGGCGCTGGTGATCGGCTTAGTGCTAAAGATTCGCGAGATGGAAAGAAAGCCAAAATAAGCCCCGAGGAAAACTGCCAGTGGCCACGAACGAAAGATCTCTGCCGCTAGATCATGGGCGGCGAAATTTCCTCAACTGGTTTTTAGGGACGAGCGCGGGAGCGTTCCTGGTTGCCGTGCTTTATCCGTTGAGCCGATATCTGATTCCCCCCGAAGTCGAAGAATCGACGGCGCACACGGTGACGCTCTCAATCAAGCCCCAAGAACTAAAAGCCAACAGCGGCCAAATCTTCCGTTTCGGCAGTCAACCGGCGATCTTGATCGATACACCGGCAGGTGTGGTCAAGGCCTTCTCGGCAACCTGCACTCATCTGGGCTGCATCGTGCAATACCGCTCGGACATCAGCCAGATCTGGTGCGCCTGCCACAACGGCCATTTCGATTTGAACGGTAAAAATATCGAGGGGCCTCCGCCTAAGCCGCTGGAAGAGTACGTTGTGAACGTGCGGAGCGATCAGATTGTCGTGAGCAAAAAAGGCTAAACGGTCATGGAACTGCAAACTGCAAAGCACGGCAGAATCTGGCTCTGGCTCGATGAAAGAATCGGCCTCGGCGATGTTGCCAAGCTCGCCGAAAAAAAAACAGTGCCGCTGCACCGCCATAGCTTCTGGTACTACTTCGGCGGCATGACCTTATTTCTGTTCATGATCCAGGTCGCCACCGGCATTTTACTTTTGCTCTATTATCGCCCGAGCGCGGGTGAAGCGTTCGAATCGATCCAGTTCCTGATGACCGAAGTGCAGTTCGGCTGGCTCATCAGATCGATTCATTCATGGTCGGCCAATCTGATGATCTTTGCCATGTTCATTCATCTGTTTAGCGCGTTATTGCTGCATGCCTATCGTTGTCCGCGAGAAATGACTTGGCTCTCGGGGGGCGGATTGTTGGGTCTGAGCCTCGCATTCGGTTTTACCGGCTATCTCTTGCCGTGGAATGAGCTGGCTTTTTTTGCCACTCGAGTCGGTACCGAAATTCCCGGCGTACTCCCTGTGATCGGTCCCTTTGTGCGCCGATTATTGCGCGGCGGCAACGATGTCACCGGCGCAACACTGACCCGATTCTATGGCATCCACGTGGCAATCTTACCGGCCCTGGTGACGGTAATCCTCGGACTGCATCTGTTTTTGGTGCAGAAGCACGGGATGAGTCGACCGCCGAGCGTGGAACAGGGCAGCGCCGAAAAGAAAGCTATGCCTTTTTTTCCGAATTTTTTTCTGCGCGATTTGGTCGGTTGGCTCTGCGCGCTTGGAGTGCTCGCGGCACTCGCTGCATACTATCCCGCCGAATTGGGCAGGAAGGCGGATCCGTTTCAGCCCGCGCCCATCGGAATCAAACCGGAATGGTATTTTATGGCGATGTTTCAGACGCTGAAACTTCTGCCTAGCCACATCCTGGGGATCGAGGGAGAGCTTGTGGGCGTGCTCGGATTTGGAGTGATCGGGCTAATTTTGGTTGGGTTGCCTTTTCTGGATCGCGACGGACTGATAGGAAAAAATTCGGGCCGGGTGGCTGCGGGATTCGGGCTTCTGCTGATCCTTTACTCCGTTATCTTGACGTATCTTGGTTACACGATGAGTCCAACAAAATGATCTTGGAACAAGAGTAGCGAGCCCAGCAAGCTATCCCTCAATCAGTGCGCCGGTTAGCGCGATCGCTATATCATTCAATTGAATAGTTTTCCTATGGCTTCTAATGCCAGAGAGCGGCTCTGTTGTTTCTTTTTATTTTTCCTTGTCTCACTTCTATACAGCGCCGCATTAAAGGCGCAGCCGATCACCCAAGAAACTTGTCTTGGCTGCCACAGCGCACCGGGATTGGAAAAGATTCGTGACGGGAAGAAAGTTTCCTTGCAAGTCGAACCCCAAGCGTATGGGAAATCCATTCATGGCGCGTTTGACTGCACAACCTGTCACACTGACGTTTCTCAAATACCGCATCAACCCGAGCTCAAGCCGGTTCAATGCGATACCTGCCACGCTGCGACGGTCAAATCTTATACCGAGAGCATTCACGCCAAGGCGCGCGCGCAGGGTTTTAAGGAACCACCAACCTGCACGAGCTGCCACGGCGATATTCATAAGCTCGTTCCGCGCGCCGATCCGAGCTCGCCGGTGCACCCGAAAAATGTTGCTCAGACTTGCGCCGTGTGCCACGCGAACACGCAGCTGGCCCAGAAATTTCGTATTCCGCTGGTTCGGCCGGTGGAAGCGTATCTGCAGAGCGTCCATGCGCGCAATATAGCGGCGGGAAACCGCGGTGCTGCTTGCACCGATTGCCACGGCGCGCATGCGATCTTGCCCGCGGGCGATCCGGCGTCGCAGATTTCGCGCGCAAAAGTTCCCGAGACGTGCGGCCGCTGTCACGCCAATGCGCTCGCCGCATATCGTGAAAGTATTCACGGTGAAGCCGTCGCCCGGGGCGTCAGACAGGCTCCCGTATGCACCGATTGTCATGGCGAGCATCGGATTCTCGCGCGCAATGAGCCTAACTCGCCGGTATTCACGACCAATGTCGCGGGTGAAACCTGCGGTCGCTGCCATGGCGATACCCG
>DATBEY010000071.1:0-14854 GCA_036558765.1 Binatia bacterium
TTTCGATCTCGGGCCATTTTACGTTCCGTTTGCGATGCTCGTGATTGTCTGTACCTCAAATGCAGTCAACCTGACCGATGGGCTGGACGGTCTGGCCATCGGTCCGGTCATGATCGCCGCCGGAACCTATGCCGTGATCGCGTATGTTACCGGACATCTGAAGTTGGCCGAGTATCTGCAAATTCCTTACGTCGCGGGAGTCGGTGAGCTGAGCGTCTTCTGCGCGGCCGTGGTTGCCGCCGGGCTTGGCTTTCTCTGGTACAACGCCTATCCGGCACAGATGTTCATGGGCGATGTCGGTTCGCTTTCGCTCGGCGCGGCCATCGGCGTGGTCGCGGTGATGACCAAGAACGAAATTCTCTTGATCATTGTGGGTGGTGTGTTTGTGATGGAAGCGCTGTCGGTCATCTTCCAGGTAATTTCGTACAAGCTGCGCCGAAAGCGGGTGTTTTTGATGGCGCCGATTCATCATCATTACGAGCTGAAAGGCTGGAAAGAGCCGCAGATCATCGTGCGCTTCTGGATTTTGTCGTTCATATGCGCCGTTGTCGGCTTGAGCACATTGAAGCTCCGGTGATGAAGCGTGGAACTGAAAGACAAGAGAGTGCTGGTGGTCGGATTGGGGCGGACCGGTCGGGACAGCGCGCGTTTCCTGGCGCAGCAAGGAGCGCGTGTGCTGGTCAGTGATTTTCGTCCGCGGGTGGAACTCCGATCGGAAGTAAATGATTTGTCGGATTTAACCATCGAGTATCGATTGGGCGGCGAACACTCTGATTGCCTCGACGGCATTGATTACGTGATCCCCAGCCCCGGTGTGGCGCGCGAGAACGTTTTGCTACAACAAGCGTCGGCTCGGCGGATTCCAATTCTGAGCGAGATCGAATTGGCCTACCGGTTTATCCGCGCGCCTGTCATCGCGATCACCGGTACCAACGGTAAAAGCACCACGACCACGCTGGTGGGCGAAATGCTTACAACGGCCAGTAAAAAGGTTTTTGTCGGCGGAAATCTCGGCGTGCCATTTATCAGTGCCGTGTCCAAGGAATGGGATTGGACCGTTTTGGAAATCAGTAGTTTTCAACTCGAGTGGGTCAAGCAATTTCGTCCCCGCGTCGCAGTGTTGCTCAATCTCAGCGAGGATCATCTGGATCGGTATGCGTCCTTCGCCGAGTATTGCGCGGCAAAGGCACGAATCTTCGCGGCGCAGACGAGCTCGGACATAGCGGTCCTCAATCGCGACGATGCGCCTGTCTGGGAAATGCGCAGCCGGCTCAACTCGCGCGTTCTTTCCTTCGGCTTTGCCGAAGTCAGCGAGGGTGTTTTTGCGGCGGGAGATGAGATCATTTGGCGCGACAGCGGCGCCGAAGAGCGTTTTTCTCTCGCCAATGTCAAACTCCACGGAATTCACAATCTGGAAAATATGATGGCTGCTGTGGCGGCGACAAAGGCCATTGGCGTGGCGCATGATTCCATCCAAATGGTTTTGAATCGCTTTCCCGGACTGGAACACCGTCTGGAATTTGTTCGCGACAAGGACGGCGTCGCTTATTACAACGATTCCAAAGGAACCAATGTCGGCGCCGTCGTGAAATCACTGGAGAGTTTTTCCGCGCCGGTGATTTTGCTCGCCGGAGGAGTCGATAAGGGTGGCTGCTACGCTCCTCTGGAAAGACAAATCGAAAAAAAAGTGCGCCGCCTCGTATTGTTCGGCGCGGCCAAAGAAATGATCGCGCGGGCGCTGGGTGGGTTGACCGATACTGTGATCGTCGAAGATCTGCCCGCAGCCGTGGCGGATGCTGCAGCGCATTCGCGACCGGGAGACGTGGTGTTGTTGTCGCCGGCCTGCTCGAGCTTCGATCAGTTTAAGAATTACGCCGAGCGGGGAAGGGCCTTCAAAACTCTGGTGCAGAACCTATGAGAGACAGCCTCGCAGTGGATAAGTGGATACTTCTCGCGGTTGTCGGTCTTTTGGCCGTGGGCGTGACGATGGTTCTGAGCACCAGTTATCTCTATTCGCAAGAACGCTATGGCGACGGTACCTATTTCTTTCGCAAGCAAATGATCGCGATCGGCGCCGGCGCGGTCGCACTGATCGCCTGCGCGATGACTCCGTCCGCGCTCTACCGGAGGTTTGCTTATCCGCTTTTGTCGCTGAGCTTTATTATTTTGCTTTTGGTTCTCGTCCCCGGAGTTGGAGTGAACCGCGGCGGGGCACGACGCTGGATTATGTTTCCAGGTTTCGCATTTCAGCCTTCGGAGCTGGCGAAACTTGCTTTGGTCTTCTACCTCGCTCATTCCATGGCCAGAAAGGAGCAGATGATCCGGAGTTTTTCCGTTGGTGTGTTGCCCCATTTGATTGTTTTCGGTCTTTTCGCCGGCATGCTGCTTCTCGAGCCCGATTTCGGTACTGCGCTGATGTTATCGATGCTGCTCTACTTCATGCTTTTCATTGGCGGCGCGCGCGTGCACCACTTGCTCGCTACCGGTCTGATGGCCTTGCCCGTGCTGATCTATGTCATGACCAAGGCCGATTACCGGATTCGTCGCCTGATGAGTTTTTTAGATCCCTGGAGCGACGCCTCTGGCAGCGGCTTTCATGTCATTCAATCGTTAATTGCTTTCGGTTCGGGCCAGATATGGGGACGCGGACTGGGGGAGAGTCGGCAAAAGCTTTTTTATTTGCCGGAAGCCCATACCGATTTTGTTTTTTCGGTCATTGGTGAAGAACTCGGATTGCTAGGAGCGCTCGCGGTGTTGGCGCTATTCGGCATTATTATCGTGCGCGGCCTGCAGCTCACAGCCAAAATCGAGGAGCCGTTCGATCAATATCTGGCGTTCGGATTGACGGTTTTATTAGGTCTTCAGGCGCTGATCCACATGGGAGTTGTCATGGGATTAATGCCCACCAAGGGCCTGGTATTGCCGTTTATCAGCTATGGCGGATCGGCCATGGTGATCAATTTGATGGAGGCGGGAATACTGCTGGGGCTTTCGCGCCGCCGACTCTAGCGATGCGGATTTTATTCGCCGGTGGAGGTACCGGCGGTCATTTGTTTCCGGGTATCGCGGTGGCGCGTGAATTTCAGCGACGGGATAGACGAAACGAAATGTTGTTCGTCGGAACGGAACGGGGAATTGAGTTTCGCGTGCTGCCGAACGAAGGATTCAATCTGGAGATACTGCCGATCAAAGGGCTCAAGGGACGGGGAATGCGCGGCCTCATGGACGCTGCTTACGGTGTGCCGCTGAGCCTCATCCGAGCATGCGGTATTATTCGTCGATTTCGTCCGGATCGCATTATCGGGCTTGGCGGCTATGCCTCCGGCCCGGTGCTACTCGCGGGAAAAATTGCCGGAATGCGTTGCGCCATCATGGAACAAAATCTTCGCCCCGGTTTCACCAACAAATTGCTCGCCCGTTGGGTTGACGTCGTATTCACCGCCTACTCGAAGAGTGCCGAGTTTTTTCCCGGCGCTCGCGTGGTCGAGACCGGCAACCCGGTGCGTTGGCAGACGCTGCCGACGGTTACGAAAAGAGAAAAGTTTTCGCTGCTGATTTTCGGCGGTAGCCTGGGGGCGCGCCGAATCAATTTCGCCGCCATCGAGGCGCTGAAACAACTAACGGATTTTAAAAACGACCTTTTTGTGACGCACCAAACCGGCGAGCTCGACTACGCCGCGGTTCGTCAAGCGTACTCGGCATTGCCGTTCGAAGCCGAAGTGACGTCGTTCATCGATGCCATGGATGAAGCTTATGCGCAGGCGGATCTGCTCTTGTGTCGATCCGGCGCGACCACGGTTGCCGAGCTTACGGCATTCGGCAAGGCGGCGATTCTTGTGCCGTATCCCCACGCCATTTACGACCATCAACGTGGTAATGCACAGGCGTTGAAGGATCGCGGCGCCGCGGACATGATTTTGGATCAGGAGTTGACCGGAGAACTCTTGGCCGAACGCATTCGTGGATACCTCTCGGATCGCAGCCGACTCGAAACCATGGCCGCGGCGGCACGAGCCCTAGGCCGTCCCGACGCGGCGGCACGCATCGTCGACGCGTGTTGTGCCTTGACGCAGGTTTAATGCTTTGAGATCCATCGACCTTTCATGTTGCATAAAAAGCACAAAATTCATTTCGTCGGCATCGGCGGGATCGGCATGAGCGGCATCGCGGAAGTGCTACTCAATTCGGGTTACGTCGTGAGCGGCTCGGATCTCCAAGAAAGCGATGCGACGCGGCATTTACGCGGTCTTGGCGCCGCTGTTTTTGTGGGCCACCAAGAGGCCAATCTTGCAGGGAACCCTTCCGTGGTCGTGATTTCCACCGCGGTTAAATATTCCAACCCGGAAGTTCTCGAAGCACGGCGCCGGCATATTCCGGTAATTCCCCGGGCTGAAATGCTCGCCGAACTGATGCGGATGAAATATGCCGTTGCGGTAGCGGGCAGCCACGGTAAAACCACCACAACATCGATGATCGCGGCAGTTTTGAGCCATGCGGGATTGGACCCGACGATGGTGATCGGTGGCCGCGTGCATATGCTCGGCACCAATGCCAGAACCGGACAAGGCGAGTTTCTGGTGGCCGAGGCGGATGAAAGCGACGGCAGTTTTTTGCTGCTCTCGCCGACCATTGCGGTGGTGACGAATATTGATCGAGAGCACATGGATTTTCATCAAACCATGGAGCGGCTCAATGAAAGCTTTCTCGCCTTCATCAACAAAATTCCTTTCTACGGTTTGGCCGTGCTCTGCATCGACGACCCTAACGTGTACGGACTTTTGTCCAAAACGAGAAAGCGCTTCGCGACCTACGGACTTTCGGCGGAAGCGGATTTTTCCGCTCACGAACTAAAAATGTCACTGGGCGGTATTGAATTTACCGTGCTGCATCACGGTAAGCCACTGGGGCAGTTGCGTTTACATCTTCCCGGCCGCCATAGCGCCACCAATGCTCTGGCTGCAGTGGCCGTAGCTCACGAACTGGAGATTTCCTTCGCGGACGCCGCGGAGGCGCTCGCCGGATTCACCGGCATTCACCGACGCTTCGAGGTCAAGGGCGAACCGGGGGGCATCCTGGTGATCGACGACTACGGGCATCACCCCACGGAAATTCGCGCCACCATCGGCGCTATTCGCGACAGCTGGAAGCGCCCGCTGACGGTCATCTTCCAACCGCATCGTTTCACCCGTACTCGAGATCTGTTCGATGAGTTTCTCACCGCTTTCGAAGGCGCCGATCGGCTGGTGCTCACGGAAATTTATCCCGCCGGCGAGGATCCGATTGCCGGTGCCACAGGTGAAGCGCTGTACCAGGCTATGAAGCGAAAGGGCCACATGGAATTGGCATTTGTGCCGGACAAAAATCAGATTGCGGCGCAGATTGCCGGCAAACTCAATCCGGGCGACATCGTGTTGACGCTCGGGGCGGGCGACATCTACAAGGTCGGCGACGCTTTGGTTGAGGCGCTGAAATGAAGCTCTGGGGTGATGGAGTGATGGAGTACTGGGCGGAGAGTAGAAACCCAACACTCCAGCACTCCAATACTCCATCATCGTCACGGTCACTGATCTTCGCGATGAGCACTACAGGTGATCATTCGCCGCTTGCGGCGGAGCTGAGAAAGATATCCGGCTTGAAAGTAAAAATGGCCGAGCCGTTGGCGCGCTATACGTCGATGAAGGTGGGCGGATCAGCGGATTATTTTCTCGAGGTGGAGAATGAAGCGGCCTTGGCAGAGCTCGTTCGAGTCCTCAATGGGCACCAGGAAAGTTTCTGGCTGCTGGGCAATGGCAGCAATGTTTTGATCAGCGATCGCGGCGTGCGCGGCGCGATCCTGCGCCTGACGGGCGAATTTAAAATAATCCAATTTGAGGAAATGGCTGGAATCGCAAAGGTCACTGCGGGCGCGGCGGTGTCAATCGGACAATTGGCCCGGGATACAGCGCGCCGCGGCTATGCCGGGTTGGAATTCGCCGAGGGAATTCCCGGGAGCGTGGGCGGCGCCCTGTACATGAATGCAGGTGCCTATGGCTCCGAGCTTGAACAAGTTGTCGATCAAGTGGAACTGATGACGGCTCGCGGCGAGCCGCTTTGCCTCACGCGCGGCGAGATGACCTTCAGTTATCGCGATGCGCATCTACCTTCCGGTGCCGTGGTGATGCGGGTGCGTATGGGATTACGTAAGGAAGAGCCTGCTCAGGTGAGCGCTCGGCTCCGCGAGCTCGCGCGCAAGAGAAAAGCCAGCCAGCCGTCCGGTTCTCCCAACTCCGGCTCGATGTTTCGAAATCCGCCCGGAGACTATGCTGGACGGCTGATCGATGCCGCGGGTCTCAAGGGCACGCGCATCGGAGCTTGTCAGATCTCGGAGCGGCACGGCAACTTTATCGTCAATCAGGGCGGTGCCAAAGCGGCCGAGGTGCGGCAGTTGATGGAACTCGCAAAAAGCGAAGTGCGAAAGAAATTCGGCATCGAGCTCGTAGCCGAAGTCAAATTGCTCGGCGATTGGCAATCCCAGTAACGAGGGTTATGCAGCTCACGGTTTATCGTCGGGATAATCGAAAAAAAGATGAGCGCCGATGGCGCCGTCGATTTTTCCAGATCGGCGTCGTTGTTGGCGCAGCCATTCTGGCAGCAGCGATTTACCGGCTCAGCAGCCCCTTCAGCATTGCCGCTGCTTCGCTTTACGATTTTATTTTGGACAATGGCTATTTTTCCGTGCGCGAAATTCAGGTGCATGGCGGGAACAAAGTGAGCGGCAGCGAAATCGTCGCTATCGCCGGGCTGCACCGCGGCATGAGCATCTGGAGAGTCGATCTGGCCGCCATCGAGAAAAAAATTGCCAAGCACCCGTGGGTACGCCGGGTTTTGGCGCGGCGCGAATTTCCGCGCCGCATCGTTATTGACGTTGAAGAGCGCGTGCCGAAAGCGATTGTCGCGATACGCAAGCTTTATTATGTGGACGGCGACGGTCTCGTGTTCAAGGAAATCGGCCCGGGCGAAAATGTGAAATTTCCGTTGCTGACGGGGCTCCGCGCAGAAGAGCTGACGAACACCGATCCTCTATGGCGCCGCCGCATTCAAGACGCGATCCGCCTCGGCGAACTGATGGCGCGCCGCGCGCACTCGCTTTCCGAGATTCATTTTGAAGCGCCCGATCGGCTAGTGGTCTATACCACTGATTTCCCCGTGGCACTGCGTATGGGTTGGGGAGACTGGGAGAATAAATTGGAGCGTATGGAGCGGCTTATGATGCTGTGGAAGGGCAATGAACAGCGCCTCGCGTCAATGGACGTGAGCTTTCAAGATCAAATCGTCACCCGTCTGCGCCGGGTGCAACGTTAATTCATCGAACTCGATCGACCATGGGAAAGAAAAACAGCATTGTTGTCGGCTTGGATATCGGCACGTCGAAAATTTGCGTCGCAGTCGGTGAAATGACCGAGCGCGGTCTCGAAATTATCGGAATCGGCTTGCATCCATCACAAGGGCTGCGAAAAGGCGTGGTGATCAACATCGAAACCACGGTGAACTCGCTGAAAAAGGCGGTGGAAGAAGCGAGTCTGATGGCGGGCTGCGAAATCCACACGGTCTTCACGAGCATATCCGGTGGTCACATTAAAGCTTTCAACAGCCACGGTATCGTTGCGGTAAAGAACAAGGAAGTGATGGCGCGCGACCTGGAGCGGGTGATCGATGCCGCTAAAGCGGTGGCGATTCCCATGGACCGCGAGGTACTCCATGTTCTACCGCAAGACTATATCATCGATGACCAAGACGGCATCCGGGACCCGTTGGGAATGTCGGGAGTCCGTCTCGAAGCCAAAGTACATATCATCACCGGCGCAGTTGCTTCGGCGCAAAACGTCATCAAGTGCTGCAATCGGGCCGGGCTCAACGTCGCCGAAATCGTTTTGGCCCCGCTCGCCGCCGCCGACGCCGTGCTCACGGATGAGGAGCGGGAACTCGGCGTTGTGCTGGTGGACATCGGCGGTGGGACGACCGATATCGCGGTCTATCACGACGGCACGGTCAAACACACGGCAGTCGTGCCGATCGGCGGAAATCATATCACCAATGACATTGCCGCCGGATTACGCACCGCGTTCAACGACGCCGAACGGCTCAAGCAACGCTATGGCTGTGCGCGCGCATCGATGGTTTCTGGCACTGAGAGAGTGGAAGTGCCATGTGTCGCCAGCAAAGGGGCCGGCACCATCTCGCGACAGATTCTCTGTGAGATTGTGGAGCCGCGCTTGGCGGAAATTTTCGAGCTGGTGCAAAAGGAAGTCACCAAATCAGGATACGAAGGATCATTGGCATCGGGAATCGTCGCTACGGGGGGTACGATGCTTTTGGCCGGCGCGATTGATATGGCCGATCACTCCTTTGGTCTGCCGGTTCGTTTGGGTACGCCAGCTCGCGTCGGTGGGCTAGTGGATATCATCGATAGCCCGATCCATGCCGCCGCGGTAGGTCTCACGCTTCATGGCGTCAAGCGGCAGGATCGCAGCGCTGCCTTTCGCGTACGCGAGGATAAAATTTTGGCGAAGGTCAAGCATCGAATGTCCGACTGGTTGAGTGATTTCTTCTAATTGGGCGAATAAATCTACCGATTTTAGTGAGGAGGGAAATTTATGTTTGAAATAGTGGAGCAGAATGGTCTCGCCGCCGCACGTATCAAAGTGATCGGCATCGGCGGCGGCGGCGGTAATGCGGTCAATACCATGATCGGCTCGAGACTTTCGGGTGTGGATTTCATGGTAGCCAACACCGACGCGCAATCCTTGCAAGCGAGCCAGGCGCCAGTACGTATCCAGCTGGGGAACATGGTGACCAAAGGATTGGGTGCCGGCGCCAATCCCGAAATCGGCCGCCGCGCCGCCTTAGAAGATCAGGAGCAGATTCGAGAATATCTCGAGGGCTCAGACATGATCTTTATCACAGCGGGCATGGGCGGTGGCACAGGGACGGGTGGGGCTCCGGTGCTGGCGCGAGTTGCGCGCGACGTCGGCGCACTCACCGTGGGTGTCGTTACCAAGCCGTTCATCTTCGAGGGCAAGAAACGCATGCACCAGGCCGAAGAAGGCATCGAGGAGTTGAAGGCGAGCGTTGATACACTGATCGTAATTCCCAACCAGCGCCTATTGAGCATTGCCGCGAAGACCACCACGATGCTCGAAGCTTTTCATAAAGCGGACGACGTCCTACTGCAGGCCGTGCGCGGTATTTCCGACCTGATCATCACGCCGGGGTTGATCAATCTCGATTTCGCGGATGTGAGAACGGTGATGGCGGAAATGGGCCTGGCGCTGATGGGAGCTGCGGCAGCTTCAGGCGAGAATCGCGCTATCGAAGCGGCGCAAAAGGCGATCTCGAGTCCATTGCTCGAGGATATCTCGATTCAAGGCGCGCGCGGCGTTCTGATCAATATCACCGGCGGCCCCGACCTCTGCTTGCATGAGGTCAATGAAGCGGCGTCGATGATCCAGGAAGAAGCTCACGACGATGCGAATATCATTTTCGGCGCTGTCATCGACGAAACTATGACGGATGAAATCCGCATCACGGTTATTGCTACCGGATTCGGTGAAGCGAAAGAGGAGAAAAAGCCCGCGCCCGCCCCGGCGCAAACTCCGTCGACCAACGTATCGAGCATCGCCAATGCGGCGCAGAAGAATCGCAAGGTTGTTCATCTGGGCACCATTGTCGACGATCTCGATACACCGACATGGCAGCGTAAAAAGGCCGGCAGTGACGAGATCGAAACCGTGACTTTAGGCAAGAGCAATTTCGAATTCTCGGGGAATCAGGACGAGGACGACAAATACGACATTCCGACCTTTTTGCGTCGGCAGATGGATTGAGTAGCAGGGCGCGCTGCCTGACTGGCGGCTCGGCATTTCCTGATTTAAGCTTCAGCTCGCATGCGATGATGCTGGTGCAAGCTTAGTCGGGACGAGATTGCGCTCGCGGCGGGAGAAGTTGTAGCCATTTGTTTGCGGTCGGGCACGCGGCTTCCGTAGATCCTCGGGTATTTGTCTGTTCGGTTTATTCTCGGCCAGTCGCGCCGATCAGCTGAACGTCTGAGGACGTGAGTCGCGTCACTGGGAAGTTCTCAGGCGCTTCTCGTTGCGCCACCGTTCCAGTGCTAGCTCGATCAGTCGATCGATCAGGCGTGAATAGCTCAAGCCGCCGACCTCCCACATCTTGGGATACATGCTGATCTTGGTGAAGCCGGGGATGGTGTTGATCTCGTTGACCAACACTTGGCCGTTCGGCCGCAGGAAAAAGTCGACGCGCCCCATGCCTTCACAGCAAAGCACCCGAAATGTGCGCACGGCGATGCGCTGAATCTCCGTGACTTTTTTTTTCGGCAGGCGCGCGGGAATCTCCAGCCGAGCGCCCTGATTATCGATATACTTGGCGTCGTAGGAATAGAATTCATGCTGCACGATGATTTCTCCCGGCAGCGATGCGACGGGCTGGTCGTTGCCGAGCACTGAGCATTCGATCTCGCGGCCACGAATCGCTTCCTCGATAATAATTTTGTTATCGTAACGGAACGCATCGTCGATGGCGGTGCGGAACTGAAGCGGCCGGCTCACTTTACTGATTCCGACGGAAGATCCCAAGTTGGCAGGTTTCACAAAAAAAGGCACGCCGAGGATTTTTTTGATTTTTTTGAACTGAATGGATTTTTTTTCCCGTTGTTCGAAAACAATGAATTTGGGAATCGGGATTTTGGCGTCACGCAGCAGTCGCTTCATCACGTCCTTGTCCATACCGACGGCGGATCCCAAAACGCCGGCGCCGACAAACGGCAGATCAGCGAGCTTGAGTAACCCTTGAATCGTGCCGTCTTCGCCGAAGGGACCGTGGAGCACCGGAAAGACAACGTCGACAGCGCCAACGTCAGCGCCGCCTTCTCGCAGCAAGGGCGTTGGGTTCTCTCCGGGGCGGACCGCGGCCAAAGTCTTTCTCTCCGTGAATTCGACCGTGCGGCGTTTTTCATCATAGAGCAGCCGCGCGCCCTCATCGAGGTGCCAGCGCCCTTGGCGGTCGATGCCGATGGCGACCAGCTCGTATTTTCCGCGGTCCATCGCCTTGGCGATATTGCGCGCCGACACCAGCGAAATTTCATGCTCGGCGGATTTGCCACCGAACAGCAGTGCGACGCGCAGTTTTTTCTTCATCGCAACTTTTTAGGACTGGGCCGAGGATGGAGGCACGGACCATCGAACATAGAGAACGAGAATCGAGGATGGATCGATCATCAATCCTCTATGTTCGATCTTCGACCTACGACTTCTTGGCGACCGTAGCCGGTGCTTGTTGTTCGATGACTTTGACGACTTTGCCGGGGTAAGCTTGCTTTTCGAACTGTAGGACGAAGTACTTGGCTTTTACCGGGTCTCCTTTGTTGTCGAATTCGATGGACCCGGTGATACCTTTGAAATTCTTGATGTTGCGCACGGCCGTGGCGACATCCACGCGACTCGGTTTTTTACCGCCGTTGGCTTTGATCCATCCCTCTATGGCTTTGATCCCGACCAGGGTCGCGTCATAGCCGTACATGCCGAAAGACTCCGTCTCTTTTCCGAAGCGTTGCTTGTATTTTTTTGCAAAGGCGGCGGTCTCAGGATAGGCGTCCGGCGGACCAGCGACACTGGTATAATAGCTTCCAACCACAGCACTCCCGGCGATTTTGGCCATCTCGGCCGAATCGAGTCCGTCCGGTCCCATGAACTTCGCCTTGACGCCTTTCTCGCGGAGCTGTTTCAGCAAAAGTCCGCCCTGATGATAAATGCCGCCGAAGTAGACGAGATCGGGATTTTTGGCCTTGAGCGGAATGATCATCGGCGAAAAATTGGCGCGCTCTTCAGTACCGTCAAAACCCAAAACATTGAGGCCGAGCTTCTTCGCTTCATTGCGAAAATTTTCCGCAACACCTTGGCCGTAGAGGGTCTTATCGTGAATGATATAAACGGACTTCAACTTCAAATCTTGGGCCGTGAACCGAGCGCCGACCGGTCCCTGAACGTCGTCGCGCCCGCATACGCGATTCACGTTCGGATAACCGCGATCGGTGATCTCGGTCGCGGTATTGGCCGGGGAAATCATCGTCAGCATGGCGTCCTTGTAAACTTCAGAGGCGGGAAGCGCGACACCGGAATTGAAATGTCCGACGATCACGAGCACCTCAGGATCGGCGACCATATTTCTCGCATTCGCCACGCCCACCTCCGGTTTAGCCTGGTCGTCCTGCGGCACGAGCACCAAATCGTAGCCGAGATCTTTGAATGCTTTGCTGGATTCTTCCACAGCGAGCTGAGCGCCAAGCTTGATATGCTCCCCAATGGCAGCCTGCTCGCCGGATAATGGCGCCTGCACGGCAATTTTGATTGTGCCCTTCTGCTGCTGCGCCGCTGCCGTTCCCGCCCAGACAAAACTAAATATCAGTGGCAATGCCAATGAGAAACGTTTCAGCACGTAAGTCGCTCCCTTGATTTTGGAATGACTCACGATAACAAATCGCGCTCGGACGCGCCACTACGATTGTGTGGAGGGACCCAGCATTGACGTGAAGCGGCACGGCCGCGGCTTGCGTCAGGCGGGCGCCTCTTGGGCTATGACGGTGAGCAACATCTTTTGAGTTTGGCGCAGCAGCGTGAGCTCGCAACGCGAGCCGATGCGCGCTTCGGTTAAAAGCTTGTGCAGATCGTCCACGGAGCGCACCGGCGAATCACCCAGTCCGACAATCACGTCGCCGTCTTTGAGCCCGGCCTGCGCCGCGGGACTTTCTTTTTCGACGGAAATAACCAGCACGCCGGTTTCGGTCTTGAGCTGTTGCGCGCGGACGACGAGGCGCGGGATCGCGACGTTTTGTCCACCGACACCAAGATAAGCGCGGCGAATGCGCCCATGCATGATCAGGTGGCCGGCGATGAATTTTGCAGTATTGACCGCGACGGCAAAGCAGAGTCCCTGTGCCGGAAGAATGACAGCGGTGTTGATGCCGATCACCTCGCCGTTGGAGTTGACCAGCGGTCCGCCGGAATTTCCCGGATTGAGCGCGGCATCGGTCTGAATGACATTGTCGATGAGCCGCCCCGATTCGGACCGGAGGGAACGGCCCAACGCGCTCACCACTCCGGCAGTCACGCTATACTGAAAGCCAAAAGGATTGCCGATCGCGATCGCGAGCTGGCCAACTCTAATTTTTTCCGAATCGCCGAGCGGCGCGGCGATCAGCGCGGGCGCAGAAATTCGAATGACGGCGATATCGGTTCCCGAATCGTGGCCGACCAGAGTCGCATCGAAGCGCCGTCCATCGCTCAGGGTAACGGCGATTTTGCTTGCGCCTTGAACGACGTGGCTGTTGGTGAGAATAAAACCGTCCGGCGTAAAGACAAAGCCTGAACCGCTGCCGCGAGCTTCGCGCCCCCGTTCGACGGTGGATCGAGTTTGAGGCAGAGCTTTGCTGACTTCAATGAACGCGACCGCAGGGCTCAGTCTCTCGGCGGCATAGACGACCGCCTGGGAGTAGGCGTCGAGCAAGGCGCCATCGTGGTCAGTTGCCAGCGGCGAATTAGGCTGAGCGTTGCCGATAAGATCTTGATCGAGGACTTTTTTCAATGCGGCTCGTCGCATATAAACCAAAGTTAATCATCCACTGGCTTTATGTTAAGTACGCACTGGCTGGTGCTATAGTAACCTTCAAGTAACTGCAGGAGCGCTGGATGAAACCGAAAGCGACAAACTGCCCGGCGGAGTATACCCTTAGCCTGATCGACGGCCGATGGAAGATTCCGCTGATTTTTCATCTTTTGCCTGGCGCCAAACGGTTTTCCGAGCTCGCCCGCGCTCTCAGCGGAGTGACGCAGAAGATGCTCACTCAACAGCTGAGAGAAATGGAACGGGACGGCTTGGTCGAAAGGAAAATTTTCCCCCAAGTTCCGCCCCGAGTGGAATATTCGCTAACGCCATTGGGGACAAGCCTCCAACCCGTGGTGGACAGCATGTGTCGCTGGGGGATAGCGCATGGCGCCTCTCCGACCGCACGTGAGGCGCAGGTATGATCCTCAGCACCGGCGTGGATCTCGCCGAAGTAAAGCGGATCCAAACCGCCCTCGAAGATCCGCGCATCGGGGCGCGCTTTCGCGAGCGCGTCTTCACCGCCAAGGAAATAGAATATTGCGAGAAAAAGCAGCGCGGCAAATACGAAAGCTATGCCGGCCGGTTCGCGGCCAAAGAAGCGGTGATGAAGGCGCTCGGCCGCGGCTGGGGCGCCAAGGTTCGTTGGCTTGATATCGAAGTGGGACGCGCGCGCAGCGGCAAACCCGCGATCGTTCTCCACGATAAGACGGCGCGGCTCGCCGAAGAACTCGGCATTCGCCGCTGGGCGCTCTCGATCACGCACACCAAAGAACACGGTCTTGCGTTCGTCGTGGCCGAGAATGAATAGGAGCAACAACCGCCGCAAAAAATCAGAAATCGCCCGTAAAGACACCAAGAGACAAAGCAACGCAGGACGGGTGGAGCGAAGCGATGCCCAGTAAGCAATGCGGCTAAAAGCGATGGGTTTCGTCGGAACTCAACCTACGTATAAGTTCTATAAGTTTATTCTGATGCTTTGACCGCCTTGGCGTGCTCTTCGCTTTTGGATGAAGTATTCAAGTGGTTTTTTTCCGGCAGCAGGAAGATTACCGCCAATGCCCAGATACCGCAGAGCGCGCCTGCGACGGTCCACAACTTTTTGCTGCGGCCGCTATATTTGGCAATGACGCAGCAGAGAATCGCATCGAGAAAATGTACCAATGCCGCGGTGCGCCAAAGCACGCTCAGATCCATTTCA
>DATBEY010000072.1:0-3940 GCA_036558765.1 Binatia bacterium
CTTTCGGTCATTTTGATCTCGATCGTGCTGTTTCAGTCCGCAGTCGTGCATGCTCAGGAAAGAGTCAAGCTGCGCATAAGCTCTGCGACCAAGACTTTCGGCTATGGACCGCTCTGGGTTGCTTCGCAAAAGGGATTCTTCGAACGGCAGGGGCTCGATGTCGAGCTGGTCGTCATTCGTGCCTCGGATGTCGGGATTCAAGCGTTGGCCGGGGGCTCCCTGGAAATCGCCGGTAGCGCCTCCGATGCGCCGATTGCTGCAATTGAAAAAGGCCTCGATCTGGTGATCGTCGGCGGGATTATCAACGGACTGTCACAATCGATCATGGCCGCGAAGAAATTCAAGACTTATGCTGATCTGCGCGGCGCGACCTTCGGCGCGATCAGCCTCACGTCCGGGGTAACCTTTGCACTCAAGCAAGTGCTCAAAGCCAAGGGCCTGGAATATCCGCGCGATTACAAGCTGCTCGTCATCGGCGGCACTCCGCAGACTTATGCGGCATTGCTTAGCGGACAAATTGATGCCGCTGCGTTATCTTTGCCGGTCAATTACGCGGCGGAGGAGCACGGGTTCAACGAGATCGGCCGCTTTATCGATGTGATCCCGAATTATCAACTTGCGGCGCTTTCGACCAAGCGCTCGTGGGCCGAGAAAAACCGCCCCGTGCTTGTGCGCGTCATGAAGGCGATGGCGGAAACCATGCATTGGCTGTATCGCAACAAGGAGGCTGGAGCCGATCTTCTGGCAAAAGAGATGAAGCTCACGCCGGAGCATGCGCGCCGTGGCTGGGACTTTTACACGTCTACCCGCACGTGGGATCCTAACGGCGACGTTAACCTGGATGGGCTGCAGATCGTCACGCAAATTTATTGGGAGCAGACACAATCAAAGGGACCGGTGCCGAAACCTGCGAAGTACGTGGACCAGAGCTATCTGCGCGAGGCGCTGAAGGAGCTGGGCAGCCGGTAAGCGGACGTCGCAAAGTACCGGGGAATGAGTCATCACAGAGAACATAAGATCACAAGTTTGGCGCGCGCATCGTGCTCGGAAAAGAGCAGAGAGACGGGTATTTGACTCAGAGAACCTAAAGCGCGTCCAATCTCTTGAATATTTTTCGGGGTGACCCTAAACTCGGCAATCATGCCTAGCCGGACTCTCCGAGAGTGATACACCCGCCCAAGACGCTCAAGACCGAACGTTTACGATTGAGAAAAGCAAAAATTTCCGATGCTGAGGCGATTTTTCGCCAATACGCGCAAGATCCGGAAGTGACCCGGTACGTCAGTTGGCGCGCGCACAAAGATCTCGATGAGACTCGGGAGTATATGCGCATGTGTCAGCTCGCCTGGGATATTGGCAAGGCATTTCATTGGGTCATCGAGCGTAACGAAGACAAGCAGGTGATCGGCATGATAATCGCGCGCGTGACCGATGAAAAATGGGAGCTCGGTTACGTTCTGGCGCGGCTATATTGGGGCAACGGCTATATGACGGAAGCCGTTCGGGGATTGGTCCACTGGGCGCTCAAGCAGAAGCAGATTTATCGCATCTGGGCGGTTTGCGATGTCGACAACATCGCTTCGTCTCGGGTTATGGAAAAAGCCGGAATGCAGCGAGAAGGAATTCTCCGGCGCTGGTCGGTTCACCCCAATTTGAGCGCCGAGCCTCGGGACTCGTATTGCTATGCCATTGTGAAGTGAGCGATTGGAGTGCTGGAGTAATGATGTGTTGGAGTAATGCGAAGACGCGGCGCATTAAGATGGTAAAGTTTCTTGCCAGAGTCTTGATAGCGTCAGTTTTCTTAGTTGCTGCGGCGGGAACTTCGGCTCAAGATCGTGTTCGCGTCGGCTGGGCGGCGATGACGGCTTCCCATACGCCTTTGTGGGTTGCGCAGGAAAAGGGTTTTCTGACGAAGCAAGGCCTGTCGGCTGAGCCGATCTTTTTCGGCGCCGGTCCGCCCGCCATGCAAGCGTTGGTGGCGGGCGACCTCGATATCGTTGTCACCTCCGCGCCCAATGTCGTCAATCCGCGTCTGGGCGGTGCCGACGTGGTGATGGTACTTTCGATTATTCCAACTTTCATCGATCACATCATCAGCGCGTCGAATATTACCAATCCTGAACAGCTCAGAGGCAAAACCGGCTCGGTCAATCGGTTCGGCAGCATTTCCGATATGGGAATGCGCCTGTCCCTAAAGAAGCTCGGCATCGATCCGGAAAAAGATGTACGCATCGTCCCCGCAGGGGGAAATCCCGAACGGCTGGCGGCCATTTCTAAAGGAATTTCTCAATTCACCATCATGAACGAGCCGTTTATCAAGGAGGCTGAACGGCTAGGCTTCCGTGATCTGGTCAATATGGCGAGCTTAAAAATCCCGTTGCATGGCAACGGTGTCGTCACGCGCGAGGCGATGATCAAGAGCCATCGGCCGGTCTTGGCAAAGTTCTGCCGGGCGATTACCGAAGCGATTCATTTCATCAAGACCGACAAAGAAAGCACGAAGGCGATCATTGGGAAATATACCAAGCTAACCGATCCCGAAGGGCTCGAACGAACCTACCGCAATTACACTGCAGTATTGATGGATGTTCCATACGCCGACCCTGCCGGCATCAAAACTCTGCTCGACGATATGGCGCCGAAAAATCCCAAAGCCGCAGCGGCAGACCCAAGATCGTTTGTTGACGCGAGCTTTGTCCAGGAAATGGAAGCGTCAGGGTTCATCAAGCAGTTGATCAAACGTTAGCGATGGTTTTGAAATCGCAGGATTTCCCGGCTGAATTCCGAGCTGTCAGCATTGTGGCTCGCCGCATTCATCATGTTCATTATTCTCTCCGTTCTTAGTCAGCCTGGAATCGACGGCCAACCGGGTGAAGGTTGTGCGCGCCGGCAAAATTGTAGTAATCACCTCCGTGATTTGGGTAAGGGGGATTTCATGAGCAAGTTTCTTGTCCATCGATGTTTGTTTCTGTGCTTGACGATTGCCGGCGGAATCGCACCGGCTTTTGCGGCCGAGAAGCTCGTCGGCCTGCAGTCGGCGCCGAGCGTCGCTATGGCATTGCCCTGGTTTGCCGAGGAGGCGCGGTTGTATGCAAAGCACGATCTCGACTTTCAACTCGTCTACATCGCGTCTTCGGGCATCGTCACGGCGGCGATGAGCAGTGGCAACGGGAATGTCGGTATTGTCGGCGGCGAAGGTCCCATGAGGGCCTATCTTGCCGGCAATACCGATTTTGTTTTTATCGGCTCGATTAAAAACGTTCTCACCCACAGCATTATGGGTAAGCCAGACATTAAACGTCCTGAGGATCTCAAAGGAAAACGCATCGGGGTCGGGCGCATCGGCGGCAACGGTCATTACTTTGCGGTGTATGGGTTACGGGCCAAAGGCCTTGATCCCTCGCGCGACGTCAATTTAATTCAGACCGGCGGCGCGCCCGAAACCATTCAGGCGTTGATGTCGGGAGCTGTCGATGCGGCTTCGGTGACGACGCCGCAGGACACGAGGGCGGCGTTTGCCGGATATAACTATGTCATCGACGGGCGGGAAATTCGGCCGCCCTTTATCGCTGCGGGTTTCGTGACGCTGCGCTCGTTGATTGCCAAACGGCCGAAAGTGATCAGCCAGTTCATGCACACCATGGCCGAGTCGCTAAAGATGATGGTGAGCGATCGAGAATTGGCGTTTAAAGTGATTAGCAGAAAGATCGGACTCACCGATCGAAAGGTTTTCGATGCCGCGTACACGCAGGAACTCAACGTGCTGGAGCCCAGATTCGAAATCAAACCCATCGCAATCCAGGCAACCCTCGACGAGATTGCCAAAACCGATGCGCGGGCGAAACAAATTAAAGCCGAGCAGTTGATCGATCGGCGTTTTCTCGTCGAGATGGAGAAGGACGGCACCTTCGAGCGGCTGGGATTGAAATGAGTTGCCTAG
>DATBEY010000073.1:0-3597 GCA_036558765.1 Binatia bacterium
AAGGCGGTTGGCGATATCGATGAAGCGATCCGTCAGTTACGAAGGTCGCGCATTGAAGCAGTGGCAAAAAACTTCCGATGACATATGTTACGGATACCCATGCACTGGTCCATCATGTCACTGATCATAAGCGGCGGCTCGGACGCCGAGCAAGTGCTGTATTTGATCGAGTAGATCGCGGGTTAGACACGATCATAGTCCCCTTTACCGTTCTCGAAGAGGTTCTGCTGCTATCCGAGGTCGGAAAAGTTCACATCCCGCTGCCGTTTCGAGACTTCGTCATCTCGCTGGACAAATCCGATAACCTCGATTTAGCCGTCAACGACACAGCCGTTCTTCTCGAAGCCGCAATATTTACAAGTGTCAAAGATCCCTACGATCGTCTGATCATCGCCCAGGCCAGAGTGGCTGGCCTGCCGCTCATCACGGGCGACGAAAGAATTCAGGACTCCGGTCTGGTTCGAACTGTGTGGGATTGAGGTAATTGATGAATGAATCAACTGGTTAGCAGTATTCGCACCTAGCGATTTTCGAAGTTCTTTGATACGAATCGACTTCGTTAGGTTCAGCAGGTGTGTCCTATGCGAGCCGAAAACCATCGCGGGGCAACACAATCTAGTTCGCCCGCCAGTAAAACGACTGCGCGAGAGCAATATCTCAAGAGCAAGCGAGATTGATCTATTTCACCGGGTGACCAGATGCCGGCTGAAAAATTCCATCGCTTTGGGCCACGAGAGTGCTGCCGCATGTGGTCTATAGTTCGACGAACCGGTATTGCAGAACGCATGAGCGGCGCCGGCGTAGCTGTGAAACTCGTGCTCCTTGCCAAACTTGCTTAGCTCGTTGTCGAGCTTGCGCATGTCATGGGGCGACGGATTCTTGTCTTCCTCGCCGAAATGCCCCTGGATCGGACAATTGATCTCGCGCGTGCGCTCGAACGGAGTCGGCCCCTCGCCAAACGGCACCATCGTGCCGCTTCCATAAAACATCACGCCGGCTTTCAGATCTTTGCTGGCGGCCGACATGAGATAAACCAGCCGCCCGCCCATGCAAAATCCGACAATGCCGAGCTTACCGCTATCGACGCGCGGGTGATTTTTTAGAAATCCAATCGCGCCTTCAATATCTTTAATGATGGACGGATCACGAAGACGCGCTTTACGCGTCGGATTGTCGTCCTTACAATCCTTACCGTCGCGGTGGTAAAGATTCGGCGCCACGGCGGCGTAGCCTTGCAGCGCAAACATATGCGTTGTGTCTTTGATGAAATTCTCCAAGCCTGATTGCCCATGCACCACCACGATGCCCGGAACCGGCCCGCCGCTTTCCGGCAAACTCGCATAAAGCGGCATTTCGCTTTGATCGATTCTGACCGACTGCCAACTGCTCGCCATTTGCATACCTCCATCTTTTCATCGTGTTCTATAAATGAATTCCGCAATCGCGCGCAAGCGCCGTTTCACAATTTATTTCGTGCGGCCGTCGCTCCCGTTCCATGTTCGGATTGTCGTCGCCCCCGGGCAGTGGTACAACAGGCAACGTCGGGTTAAGAAATCTAAAATCCAAAACTTGTCCTGAGCAGAGTGGAAGGATCGAAAACCCAAATCATATTATGCTGTCCCAAGAAGAAAACGACCTAATCACCCAAACCGGTCCCGGAACTCCCGGCGGAGATTTTCTGAGACGCTATTGGCATCCGGTAGCGCTTTCGGAAGAGCTGCCGCCCGATGCGCCACTGCCGGTGAAGATCATGAGCGAAGATCTCGTGGTCTTCCGCGACGCTCATGGCCGACTCGGGTTATTGGGTCTCCACTGCGCGCATCGGCGCGCAGACTTGAGCTATGGCCGGATAGAAGACGGCGGCTTGCGCTGCCTCTATCATGGATGGCTTTATGATCGACACGGCCGTTGTCTCGAACAGCCGTGCGAACCTCCGGAAAAGAGATTCTGCGAGAAAGTGCACCAGACGGCCTATCCTTGCGAAGAGCACGCCGGCATCATTTTCGCCTACCTGGGACCCGGCGAACCGCCGCTGTTTCCCGCCTACGAGCCATTCCGCGCACCACCGGGGCACGTGCTGGTCACGAAGATTTTTCACGAGTGCAACTACTTTCAAGCCAATGAAGGCAATCTCGATCCCAGCCACGTTTCTTATCTTCACCGCCAAGGAAACGTTCCACACAATTTAAAGCGGCCCGTGGAAGGAACTGACGGCAAGCTCCCGCTGGCCCTGTATGAAGCCGACATGGCGCCGCATATCGATGCCGAAGAAACCGCGTATGGGATTCGCATATTTTCCACCCGCAGCGTCGAAGGAAATCGGACTTTTTTTCGGGTGACCAATTTTATTCTGCCGAATAAAGCGACGATTCCCGGTCCCATGTCCGGCGATGGTTACAACCTGTACTGGCACGTGCCGATCGATGACACGCATCATTGGCGCTATGACATCGTGTTTCGCCGTAGCGCGCCCATGGAACAAAAGGATATCGAGCGAAATAGCGAGATCCTCGACGAACTTAGCGACCACTATCGGCCGAAACGGAACAAAGCCAATCGCTACCTGCAGGATCGCGAATCGATGAAAACTTGGAGTTTTTCCGGCATGGGGCGGATTTTTAACGTTCAGGATACCGCGATTGTCGAAGGCAGCGGTTCCATTGTCGATCGCACCCGTGAGTTCTTGGGACCGAGCGATCGAGCGATCATTCTCGCCCGGCGCCAGGTTCTAAAGGCGATTCGCGACCTGCAAACCGGTCGCGAAGTACCGCACGTGATTCGAAGCGAGAGAGAAAACCGCTTTCCGGATCTCACGGTGATTTCCGAGGTGGTTGCGGACGGCGGCGACTGGCGGACGCACTGGAGGAACAAACTCGCTGGCCTTCGCCAACAAAAACCCTCACCCCTGCCCTCTCCCGCAGCGGCCGAGGATTAAAAGAAACCCGCAGGTTGGGTCGCTAGAAACACGCGGGAACGCCGGAACCTATCGCAGTCCGTTGTAGGGGCGCAGCATGCTGCGCCCTACTGCTTCAAACCTTCGTGTGCTTCGCGGCTCCTCGCAAATAGGATTCAGAAAGATCTCTCACGGAGGTATTCTGAGCGCACCGAATGCGTTCGAGATGACACGGATTGTCATTCCGAGCGGAACAGAGTGTGTGAAAACTCATTTCCCGCTCATTTGTCATCTCGAACGCCAGTGAGAGATCTTGCATTTTCAACCACATCAAAAGACAAGATTTCTCCGCTTCGCGTCGAAATGACAATTTTCACACAGTCTGGCGATACGCGAGGAATCTTTCCCCTAGCATTTTCAACCTCTGTGAGCGAGCGACGGCTCAAAACAAATTCGTGGTAAGTTTCTTGTTTCACGCCGCATCGAGATGAAAAAACTTCACCGCATTCTCCGCCAGCATCGCTCGCTTTTCCTGCTCCGGCACGCCGGCGAATTGCTCTTCGACCAGGTCCAGCGACTTCGGCCAGCGTGTCACGATGTGCGGGAAATCCGTCGACCACATTATTTTATCGACGCCGATCATGTGGCGGAGCTGGATGCCGATGGGATCGTCGAAAACACCCCAGTGAGCATGTTCCCGCAGG
>DATBEY010000074.1:0-3936 GCA_036558765.1 Binatia bacterium
CGCGCGGTTGACATTGGTCACAGTAATGCTAAGGTGAAATATCTTCTTCAGTATACGGCCTTCTGATAGAGGACAGATAAAAGTTGAAGGCCGCGTGTCAGTCTCTCTCCTTGTAAAACTGATATCTAAAGGACAATCCGACCAGCGTGCGGTTGAGCAGTTGAGCCCCATGTTCGGCTCCCATTTAGCAGTTCATTTGTCAGGGTCGAAGACTATTAACATTCTCTTAGGAGGAGAACATGGGTAACAAGTTATACGTCGGTGGTTTGCCATTCGCAGTGACCGGTGACCGTTTGCATGAGATCTTTTCGGAGCACGGTACCGTAGAGTCGGCCAATGTCATTGCCGATAAATTTACCGGGCAATCGCGAGGCTTCGGCTTCGTAGAAATGAGCTCGAGCAGCGAAGCTCAGAAAGCGATCGACAGCCTCAACGGCACACAGCTCGATGGCCGGACATTGACGGTCAATGAAGCCAAGCCGATGGCCAAGCGCGACAACTTCGGCGGTAATCGCGACGGCGGACGAGGGAATCGGGACAGCGGACGCAACCGCTGGTAAGTTTTTCAAAGTATCGACTGCAAAAGGGCAACCCTGTGGTTGCCCTTTTTTTTTGCCGCCGTCACGGTAGTACAACAACAATGGAGCAATTCTTCGCTACTTGTCCGCGCGGGCTCGAAGTGGTTCTAGCCGAAGAGCTCGGAGCCTTTAACGCGCAAAAAGTGCATGCAGTGGGTGGCGGTGTGCTGTTCAGCGGCGACTTTTTTCTCTGCTATCGCGTCAATCTCGAAAGTCGTATCGCCAGCCGGATTCTCTGGCGCATCACCGGCGGAGCCTACCGTCACGAACAGGACATCTATCGGATCGCTTTCGCGCCGCGTTGGACCGATTGGTTCGAGCCCACGCGCACGATTCGCGTCGACGTTTCGGCAATCAAAAGCCCGCTCACGAGCCTCAACTTCATCACGCTGAAGATCAAAGACGCAGTTTGCGACAAAGTTCGCCTGCTCTCGAAGCGCCGGCCCAACGTAGACACGCGCGCACCGGATATTCCAATTCAAGCGCATCTCACCGATCGAGAGTTCACGGTTTATCTGGACACCACCGGCGAGCCGCTGTTCAAGCGCGGACTACGTAAAACAACTGGCGATGCACCGCTGCGCGAGAATTTGGCTGCGGGTATTCTCCGGCTGGCCGGCTGGCATCCGGGCATTCCGCTTTTGGATCCCATGTGCGGCAGCGGCACGATTCTGGTTGAAGCGGCGCTGATCGCTCTCAATATTGCGCCGGGATTGCGACGGCAGTTTGCGTTCGAAAAATTAGCAAATTTTGATGCCCAGCGCTGGCGCGAGCTACGGCGGAAAGCCGCGGCGCGTCAAAACCCCAAAAAGCTTCTGGCGATTTATGGCAGCGATATCGATCACTCGGCCTTGAAGACGGCGCGTGCAAATCTCGCCGCCGCCGGGGTGGAAGAATGCGTGACCCTGGAGTGCGCTAACGTTCTGGACATCACTCCACCGGCGGAACAAGGCATCATCGTCAGCAATCCACCTTATGGCGTGCGTCTAGGGGAACAGCAGAGATTGGTTAAATTTTATCCGAGGCTCGGAGACTTGTTCAAAAAACACTTCATCGGTTGGCGCGTGTATTTGCTGAGCGCCGACATGCGGCTCCCCAAACTCATCCACCTGGCGGTATCGAGGCGCGTACCACTCTTTAACGGCGCCCTCGAATGCCGTCTGTTCGAATATAAAATGGTTGCGGGCAGGATGACGAAAGGAAGCGCGTAACGGCTTAAATGATCATGCCGTCAGCAATGGTTGCGTTCTTGATCACGACGACAATGCCGTTTTGTATGACGAAGCCAAGATTTTCCCGGTTACTCTCCACGATATGATCTCGATTGATGATCTGCACATTGCGACCGATGCGGGCATTCTTGTCGATGATGGCGCGCCGGATCGTTGAATTAGCGCCGACGCCGAGAGGGACCTTGCCGCTCTCCAGCGCCTGTTGGCGTTCCTCCGGTGATTCGTAGAAATCACAGCCCATCAGCAACGCGTTATCGATCAGGCATCCGCTTTCGATGCGCGAGCGAATCCCGATCACGGAGCGCGTTACGGTGCATTCTTTCAGTATACATCCTTCGCCCAACATGGATTCGGTCACATGGCTGTCGAGCAGTTTGGTCGGCGGCAGATAGCGCGAGCGTGTATAGATGGGCGCTGTTTCGTCATAGAAGCTGAACGGCGGATCAGGCTGTTCGGTGAGCGCAAGATTAGCATTGTAAAACGCCTCGATGGTGCCGATGTCCTCCCAGTAGTCGTTGAATAGATAAGCCTGAACATTGTACGCGGATAGAGAGTCGGGAAGGATTTCTTTACCGAAATCGGTTCGCGAGCGGTCGCGATTCAACAAATCATGCACCACTTGTTTTTCAAAAATGTAAATTCCCATGGATGCGATATAGGGCGTGCGCGCTGCTTCTTCGGGCGTCAAGCCGAGAACCGTGGTATCCACCCGCATGGCTTTAAGCGCCTCGCCTCTCGGCTTTTCGCTGAAAGAGCGTACCCGTCCCGTGTCATCGATCTTCATCAAGCCGAAATCAAACCCCCGCGCTTCGTCCATGGGCACCACGCCGATCGTAATATCCGCTTTGGTTTGGCGATGGCGCGCGATGAAATCGGCATAGTTCATGCGGTAAAGGTGATCGCCGGATAAGATCAGATACTGATCGACGTCCCATTCGGCAAACAACCAGAGATATTTCCGCACCGCGTCTGCGGTGCCTTCGAACCAGTTCGGGCTTTCCGGCGTCTGCTGCGCCGCCAAGACCTCGACAAATCCCTGGGAGAATCCCGCGCCGGCCAGATGGTAAGTTCGGGCGATATGCCGATTTAGCGAAGCGGAGTTGTATTGAGTGAGGACGTAGATACGTTCGATCTCGGAATTGATGCAGTTGCTGATGGGGATATCGATTAAACGATATTTGGCGCCCAGGGGAACCGCCGGCTTGGCTCGGAGTTTGGTCAACGGATAAAGCCGGGTACCCGCGCCGCCGCCCAAAATGATCGCCAGTACACGTTTCACGGTACAACCCTTATCTCAAGATTGTTGCATTGCGCCGGCGTTGCCCTGGAAAGAACATATGCAAGCGGGGATGCCGAAGTCAAATCAGAAAACCAAAATCGGACGTGGAAAAGGGTCGCTCAGCGGATGAGTGAAGGGTTGTACTGTCGAGCGACCGTACGCGTTCTCCACTCCGGACAAACTGCTCGTATTATCTCTCGCCGGTAAGAGTCTCGATAACGCGCTGTTTAAGGAGATCAAGAAGCGGGGAAACTCGGCTGAGATTGCGATAACGATGAGCTCAGGTGAGCTGTGACGCGTACGGCACCCGGACGAAAGGCCTATCGGGGTAATGCCTTTCTGGCTTCGTCGAGAAAACTCGAATCGACGATGTCCTCCGGCTTGGGCAAAGGCTTCTTGAGCATGCCTTCTTCGGCGATCAGGTTGAGGACGGTCTGCACCCCTTTCAAATTGACTTGGCCGTCGCGCGGCCAGATCTGATTCTGCGTATAGGTTTCCCATGATGTGGTGATGTATTTAGGGTCGAGTTTGGTGATACCCGGCAAGATTTTGATCGCCTCTTCGCGATTGTCGTGCAGCCATCGGTAAGTCGAAACCAAAGCTTTTAAATAACGCACGACGACACTGCGGTTTTTTTGTGCCCATCCCTCACGCACGCCGATCGCCGACAGCTGATAATCAGGCATCAGTTTGTAAGCATCACCCAAATCATTAAGACCCTGCTCGACGGCCATGATGCTGAGCGGCTGCGCGAGCAAAGCGCCATCAATCTGGCCGCTCTGCAAAGCGGTATACTGCACGGTTGATCCGCCGATGGACAACAGGCTGTAATCCCTCGGATAGACAA
>DATBEY010000075.1:0-9965 GCA_036558765.1 Binatia bacterium
AGTGGCATACTCAAAGACATCCGCACCGATGATCTCGCCGCGCATATTATCGCTAAGCTGGTCGAAAAAACCGGCATCGATAAGAACGAGATCGAGGATGTTTACTTCGGCTGCACCAACCAGGCGGGTGAGGACTCGCGCAATGTGGCCCGAAACGCCTCGCTGCTCGCCGGGCTTCCCTATACGATTCCCGGCGCCACGGTGAATCGTTTGTGCGGTTCCGGGCTCGAAGCTGTCAACCAAGCCGGGCGCGCCGTTGAAACCGATCACGGCGATTTGTTTGTTGCCGGCGGTGTCGAAAGCATGACCCGCGGACCCTGGGTTATGGGCAAACCGACTGCTGCGTTTCAACGCGGCGACGTGCAGATGTACGATAGCTCGCTCGGCTGGCGTTTTCCGAACAAGCGCATGGCCGAGCTTTATTCACTGATCAATAACGGCGAAACAGCGGAAAACGTCGCCGACAAATACCACATCAGCCGCGAAGACCAGGACAAGCTGGCGCTCGCGAGCCATAAAAAAGCGCTTAAAGCGCAGCAAGACGGCCGGCTCAAAGACGAAATCGTTGCGGTCTCCATTCCGCAGCGTAAAGGCGCTCCGGTGGTGCATGAGAAAGATGAAGGACCCCGGGCGGATACTTCTTTGGAAATTCTCGCCGCGCTGTCGCCGTCGTTCAAAAAAGGCGGTACGGTAACCGCCGGCAATTCTTCCCCGCTGTCGGACGGCGCCGCGGCCTTACTGGTCACCACGCCACAAAAGGCCGAACAATTGAAATTGAAACCCATGGCGCGAATTATCGCTTCGGCCACTGCCGGTGTGCATCCGAACTATATGGGGATCGGACCGATTCCGGCGACCGAGAAAGTCCTCAAACGCGCCGGCCTGACCATCGACCAGATCGATCTGGTGGAATTGAACGAGGCGTTCGCATCGCAGGTGCTCGCTTGCGCGCGTGAACTTGGTATCGATCTCGACAAACTGAACGTCAATGGCGGTGCTATTGCGCTCGGTCATCCACTCGGCTGTAGTGGTGCCCGGCTGGTGACAACCTTGCTTCATGAGATGCGCAAGCGGGGCAGCCGTTATGGCCTGGCAACGATGTGCATTGGCGTGGGCCAGGGGATTGCGACGGTTTTTGAGCGTATGCACTGAGCACCGCGCGGCGCGATTCGACGCGAACGCCAAAGAACCTCTCATTGGCCTAGTTGATTGCCGCCGCTGTATCGGGCCGCGTTGTACGGGTCTCATCGATTCCTTATCCCTTTCCGGCAAAAAGGCGCACCAGTTGTGCTAGCGCCAGCAGAATGAAACGTCCCCGAAAGCTATTTGCCGCCGTCGCTGCGGTGATCATCATAGCAGCCTTCGGATTGGCACGAACAGTCGACTACATTCTTGCTCAAAATCGCGATCAGGTGCGCCAGGAATTGCAGAAGGTAATCGGCAAGGACGTCAGCTTTGCCGGTCTGGAGGCGGTTTGGTGGGGTCGGCCCGGTTTCGTTGCCAGAGAGTTCCGTATTCTCGATGATTCCCATTTCGCCGCAACACCGCTCGTCAGTGCCAAGGAGCTCAGGCTTGGCATCAGTTTATGGAATTTATTATTCCACCGGCTGGTGATCACCCGGCTCACGTTTACCGCCCCGGAATTGCAGATCATCATCAATGAAACTGGCGCACTGAATCTCGCCAGTTTGATGGAACGCAAAAATGAGCTCCGCGAATTTCCCACGCTGAAGTATCCCGCCACGCCTGAACGCAAGCAGCCCGGTGTCACTTTCGCAATCGCTCGCGTCGACATCAAAGATGGCCGGGTCGAGTATATCGATCGCTCGATCAAAGACCCCACAGAACTTCGCATCAACCATGTGCGCCTGATCTTAACAGGCTTCGAGAGAACCGATTCCGTGGAAATTCGTCTCGCGGCTTCGTTGACCGAGGGGCTTAATCAAGACTTGCGCATCGACGGCCGGCTCGACCCTGCTCCCGACGGCATTCCGTGGACCCGCCGTGAAGCCCATCTGAACCTTCAGTTTGATTCGCTCTCCGCGCCGGCGATAGCTCATGCGATTGCCGGCTTGCGCAATAAAATCCCGAGCGAGCTCAACGTCACCGGGCCCATGGCATTCAAGGCGACTGCTCAAGGCACACCAGAGCGCCCGCGCATCGAAGACATCAGTTTGAAGATTCCGCTGCTCGGCTCCTCGGATTACAACGCTATTTTGACCGGCAGAGTGGAATTCACCGAGCGCCGCTCTTGGGACGACGCGGAACTTCAAGGCAAACTGGTGATGGAACCGCTGCCCCTGACGGCATTACGATCAGTGCGGTGGTTGGAAAGCTTGCTCCCGGAAAGCCTGGCAACCGACGGCACGATCGGCGTTTACACAGCTTTCGAAGGAAAATGGGATAACCTGCGCATCGGCGCGCTGATCCGGGCGGACAAAGCTGAATTACGGTACAAAGACCTGCTCCGCAAGCCCATCAACACACCCGCGGAGATCCGAGCGCGCATTCACCGGGAAAACAATAGATTCGTATTCCAGGATTCCGAGGTCATTGTCGATGGGAATCGAAGTGCATTTTCCGGTGCGTTTGTTTACGGTAATACGCCGGTGCTGCAACTTTTGTCGACCGCTAGACAAGCACCGATTGCTGCTTGGAGCGGACTCTTTCAGCCGTCCGACTTTCGAATCCTTACCGGCAAGGCCGACTGGCACATCAATTTTACCAAGACCCTGACGCGAGGGGATGAAAATTGGGGCTTGCGCGGACAATTCATGGTCAGCGGCGCCAATATTAGGCGCGGCGACAGCGGCGCGTTGCTCAGCGATCTGGATATGCAAATTTCCTTTCTCGACAAGCGAGCGCGCTTCGATCAGGTGAGGTTCCGTATCGGCAGCTCGATGGTCTCTCTGCAAGCCGACGCTGAAAACATCGAGCAGGGTCGGGCGACTTTTGCGTTGAGCTCAGAGCGCATCAATTTGGCCGAAATGCCTCCCCTTTCCGCGAGCCCGCCCGTTCAACTCGATCAAGTCGATGCCAAAGGCGAATTTCAGCTCCAGGACGATGGACCGCTGGTGACGGGGTCGTTGAGGGCAGCCCGAGCGGATCTGTACCCATTCCGCATGCAGAACCTGCGTTCCGATATCGTCCTCACGCCGGCTGCGTTTAGCTTCAAAAACCTCTCAGCGCAGATGGCAAATGGAACGATCCATTCGGAAGGTTACTGGGCTCCTCCTGGAGGACGATTGCAGGAGCTCGATTTTACGTCCAAAGTCGACGCGCTACAGATAGGCGAATTGGCAGCGCAGTTTTTACCGGCCACAAGTGCTAGGCTGGCAGGGTTGCTTAGCGGTCAGGCTCGCTTTACGGCCGCGCTGCCGGACGGCGGAAGTATTACGGATAGACTCGATAGTTCGGGTGAAGCATCCGTTCAACAGGGTACGATCAAGGATTTCAATCTGATCAGGTACTTGCTGCTGCGCGGCAGCGGCGGCAATATTCCACGATTACCGCCAAGTCTGGCGGCCCTTATCGAACGCCGTGATACGCCTTTTGACTCGCTTAGGACAAATTTTACGGTCGAACAAAAACGCATTCGCACCGACAATCTCGTTATCACAACTCCCGAGTTCACGATGACGGGCGCCGGGTGGATCGGCTTTGACCGTTCTACGAACTGGAACGGGCTACTGATCTTCTCGCCGGGCGTCACCCAAGAATTTCAGCGCGACTATCGAATTATTCGCCGTCTGCTCGATCGGCGGGGCAGACTCGCCGTGTCATTTCGCCTCGACGGAAAAATTCCCAACGTAAGAATCCGATTGGACAATCGCGCATTCGCGCAAGCGATCCGCACGGGACCGGGTCAAGACAAAGAATCGGACAGCAAACCAGAGCAGGAATCTAAAGAAGTCAAACGTTGGATTCCCGATGCTCTCGAGCGTTTTCTTAAGCGTTAAATTCTGAAATGGAGCTTCACGACATCTACTTGGAACTTCCGAGCGAGCAGATCGCCTATGTGAAATTTATTTTTGAATCCTACGAGGACGTTGGCATCATCCGCACGGTCGATCGCAAAAAAGCCATCATTGTGCTCCTCGCGATGGACGCTTTCCTCGAGAACGCGCACGCCATCCTGGCGTCCCTCGAGAAAGAAATACCGCTTCGGCAAATCCCCCGCCCGGCGAGCATCAGTGATGACTGGCTGATGGCAGAGCTAGCGCTAGAGTCCACGACCCGCTAGACTCCGATAGAGTTCTGCTGTAGGCGAACTCGCTACACAAACTTTCCAAATTCCCGCTTAGATGCGACGTCCGGCACATTTCAATTCTCCTGCGGAATCCACTGCGCGTGACAAGATACTCGGCTTGTTCGCGCGCAAGCCTAGAGAGCGGCTCACGCCGGCGGAAATTCTCCGGCGCGCCGGTTTTGCTCGAAACGAATTGCAGCTTGTGATCGAGGCGCTCCGCGGATTATGCCGCGACGGCCAGTTGGTCCGCTTGAAGAAAAACCACTACGCGCTCCCGGACCGAGAGCACCTGGTCAAGGGCAGAGTGCATGCCCATCCCGACGGTTACGGTTTTTTGATCCCGGAAAATAGAGATCTGGAAGATCTTTACCTGAATCGCCGCGAGATGCGCCGCGTGATGCACGGCGATCAAGTCATGGCGCGCGTCGATCGCAAACTGCGCGGCGGCGCGGAAACCCATATTGTGCAAGTAATAGAACGCGGCCAGAAACGCCTGCTCGGCACCTACGAGGAACTGAACGGCAAGCCCGTCGTGGTTCCGATGGATGCCCGCATCGGCGCGATAGCGCTCGCCAAAGGGCCGGGCAAAGCCGAAAAAGGCAAAGTGATCGCCGTAGAGGTCTCGCGCTATGGCACAGCGCTTTCCCCACCCGAAGCTCAAATCGTCAATGTCATGGGCGACCCGGATGATCCCGAAGTGCAGGCACAGTCGATCATCTTCCGTTTTGGGCTTTCGGCGAGCTTTCCTGCCGAAGTAGAGCGCGAGGCAAAGCAGCTTTCCGACAGCTTGTCGCCGCAAGATCTGGCGGCACGCACCGACCTGCGAGAATTGCCGATCGTCACCATCGACGGCGAAAATGCCCGTGATTTCGATGACGCGGTATATGTACGTAAACAGGGCGAAACCTATGAGCTCTATGTTTCCATCGCCGACGTAGCTCACTATGTCCCCTGCGATACCGCCCTCGACCAGGAAGCCTATGCCCGATCCACCAGCGTCTACTTTCCCGATCGCGCCATTCCGATGTTGCCGCAAGATCTATCGAACGGTATCTGCAGTTTGAAGCCGCACGAGGACCGTCTGACCAAAACCGTCTGCATCGAGCTTAACCCGAAGGGCGACGTCATTCGGAGCCGGTTTTTCAACTCAGTGATCCGGAGTCATGAACGGATGACTTACACCGATGTGCGCCGGATCCTGATCGATCACGATGCCGAATGTCTCGCGCGCTATCGCACCTTGGTGGGTGAATTCAAGCGCATGGAAGAGCTCGCTCTCTTACTTTATGAGCGCCGCCGCGTGCGCGGCAATTTGGACTTCGATCTGCCGGAAGCCGAGATTATTCTCGACCTGCAGGGTGCGCCGGAAAATATTGTTCGCGCCGAACGGAACGTTGCGCACCGCATCATCGAGGAGTTTATGATCGCCGCCAATGAAGCGGTGGCACGCCATCTCACGGAGAAAGATTTTCCCACGCTTTACCGGGTACACGAGGGTCCCGATCAGGATGCCCTCGAAACCCTCGCGCCTTTTCTTTTAAGCCTCGGCTATCGCCTGCCGCAAAAAAAAGAAACCATCGCGCCGCTTGAGATTCAACGATTGCTTGAATCAGCGCGCGGAAAACCGGAAGAGCGGGTCGTCAACCGCGTGCTGCTCCGTTCCATGAAGCAGGCGATTTACCAGCCCGAGAACATCGGCCACTTCGGTCTTGCGTCCAAATGCTACACTCACTTCACTTCGCCGATCCGACGTTACCCTGATTTGATCGTGCACCGAATTCTGGACAGAGTCATGAACGGTGAAAAACTCAAACCCAACGCGCGTGAAGATTTGTTGCGCGATTTGCAACAAGCCGGCGAACACACCTCCGAGCGTGAGCGCCACGCCATGGATGCCGAGCGGGAGATGGTCGATCTCAAAAAAGCTCAATTCATGCAGCATCGCATCGGCGAGGAATTCACGGGTTTTATCAACAGCCTGGCTAATTTCGGTTTTTTCGTCGAGCTCGACGATTACTTTATCGAAGGTCTGGTGAAACTTTCTTCACTGACCGACGATGATTATGACTATTACGAAAAAGAATACGTGATCAAAGGGCGCCGCCACGGCAAAAAATTCCGCCTTGGCGACAATGTAGGCGTACGAGTCGTGCGCATCAATTCGTTTCGTAGCGAGATCGATTTCGAATTGTTGCCAAGCAACAGCAGGTTTGTTGATTCTGAGCCGAAGTAATTCAAAACTACTGCAAAACCGTCGCCCCCAAATGTATTAATCGGGGGTCCAGTCCGGATCGGCCTGGATTCCCGCTAAAAAAGGATGCGGGAATGACGAGCTCATTGGAATCATCGTTCGGGACCTAGCAGATTAAGTTTTGCATTATTTTTCATTATGGTTGTGGAGGGCCGACGCTCACGTTACAACCACACATTGTGAAAAAACCCTTGCTCGAAATCACCCCTAAATTGCCAGCTGTCATCTCGAACAAAGCGAGAGATCTTTCTCCAGACTAACCACTTTCCGGCTTTACCGAACCGGGCAGTTTGTGATTAATATCTGCACCAGTCACCGATTTTGAGGTGCATATGTCTATTATCGATGCCGACACGCACGTTGACGAAACCGAAGCCACATGGCAATACCTGCGCGAGGACGAACAAGCCCTCAAGCCCGTAACTCAGTACCCCAGCCGAGTCGATCCCGGAAAAACTCCGAGCCGCTATTGGTTGATCGACGGTCATCGCCAGATGCGCTTTGTTCGAGACGACAAGACTACGCGCACCACGGTTGAAACCCGCGAATTACTGGATGTGCAAGCCCGGCTTCGCGATATGGACGCCATGGGCACCGAAGTGCAGGTCATCTACCCGACGCTCTTTCTGATGGAAGCCACCGAGCGTCCGGAAGTTTCTGTCGCCCTGCGCCGCAGCTACAATCGCTGGCTCGCCGATCGTTGTGCCGAGTCGCACGGCCGCTTACGTTGGGTGTGCTTGCCGCCATTGATGAATATCGAAGGCTCGCTCGAAGAATTGCGGTTCGCGAAAGATCATGGAGCCTGCGGCATTCTCAAAAAAGGTGATTTGGAGGTCGGGAAGTGGCCGGCAGATCCCGGTTTTTTTCCACTATACGAGGAAGCCAATCGCCTGGACCTGCCGATCTGTATACATATCGGTTCCGGCACGCCGGACTTCGTCCCTGCGCGTGAATTTTCTCTGGGATCGTTCATGCGCTCTCAGCTTCCGGCGGTTCATGCCTGTCACACCATCATTCGTCATCAACTGCCGCAAAAATTTCCCAAGCTCCGCTTCGGCATCATCGAAGCCGGCTGCTCTTGGATCCCTTTCATCGCCTGGGAGCTCAAGCGGCGCATGGAAAAGGCCGCCGACGGCGCCGGCACTTTCAGTCAATTCGCCCGCTATACATTGTCTGCGGAGTTGCTCAAGTCGAATCGTTTGTACGTTACCTGCCAGGTCGACGAAGACTTGCCTTACATCCTGAAGGTTGCCGGTGAAGATAGCCTAATGATCGGCTCCGATTACACCCACAGGGATTCCTCGATGGAATACGAATTTCCCCGCCTGCTCAAAGAACGTGCCGACCGGGGGGAGATTTCCCACTCTGCAGTGCAAAAAATTCTTTATGACAACGCAAAAACATTTTACGGTCTCTAAGAGTTTGCGCACCCAGCGCATCGTTCGATAGAGCCATGTACATGAGAAGGAGGCACTATGCCGGGCGCTCTCGATGATGTTCGTGTAATCGATTTTACTCACGCTTTGAATGGCCCCTTCTGCACGATGCTGCTCGGCCACATGGGAGCGGAAATCATCAAGATCGAACCGCCTGGCGGCGACGGTTTTCGCCGCTCATGGATGCCGCCCGACGCTAAAGTGGACGCCTACGAATTCTTGTGGATCAACGTCAATAAAAAAAGCATCGTGCTCAATCTCAAAACTGCGCGTGCGGTGGAGCTGGCGCGGCAGCTAATTGCCAAAGCCGATGTCGTGGTGGAGAACTACCATGCCGGGCAGATGGAAAAATTCGGTCTGGGCTACGAGGATCTAAGGAAAATAAATCCGCGCGTGATCTATTCCTGTTCGCGCGGATTCGGCGAATCGGGACCGTACAAGGATTACGGCAGCACCGCGCATACCAATAATAGTATGACAGGTTGGACCCATACGGGCTGGAACTACAGCGGCGCGCCCGGAACGAAAGCGATCGGCATCGGTGACGAGGCCGCAGGCGTGAGCATGGTCTGCGGCATTTTGGCGGCGCTTCATGCGCGCGAACGCACGGGCGAGGGGCAAAGGATTGTTGTATCGATGCAGGAAGCGCTGCTCGGTTTTATGATCAGCGAATTTCACGAGCACTTTATCGGCATCGAAATCGGCAATAAGCCGGTTCCGGTGGCGGATGGCTATTTTACTTTGCGTATCCCGGATCTGAGCGACCCTGGTTGGATCGATCTCGCGAAGTTCATGGAACGCGACGATCTGATCGAAGACGCGCGTTTCGCCACGGCGCCGGCGCGTAAACAACACCGCTCGGAGCTGTACGACCTGATCCGCTCCTGGATGCGCGGCAAAAACCGCCAAGAGCTTTGGGATGGCCTTCGCAACATCGATTACTTTGGCGCGCCCGTGCTATCCATGGGTGAAGTTCTCGAAGATGCGCACATCAAGGCACGCCAGGCCTTCATCGAGCGCAACCATCCGAAGGCGGGTCCCACAACCTTGCTCGCTCCTTGGATACATATGTCGAAAACTCCGCCGAGTATCCGCGCCGACGCGCCGCTCCTCGGACAGCATACCGATGAAGTCCTCGGCGGAATTTTGGGATTAAGTTCCAGCGAGCTCGCAGCGTTGCGTGCTGAAAGTGTGATCAAGTAGCTCATCACCAAAGGCTGTAGGGTCAAAACAGATTCCAACGACCGATTCCCCGAGTAGCGACCGTCCGCGGTCACGTAGCGAGGGGCCCAGACCGGACCGGAAGCTCGGGAGTCCCTCGATACACGCTCCGCGCTACTCGGGAAATCGGATTAAGTCCAAGCGGCTCGGCTCATTGGAACGAAGATTTTATTCTGTTGGTCGGCGGAGTGTCCACGCCGTGAACCTAAGCACATCAAACTGCCGAGTCCCCGAGTAGCGACCGTCCGCGGTCGCGTAGCGAGGGGGCCGGAGTTGCACCGCGTTTCAAATTTGACTAAACGGGCAGACGATCAGTGCGGCTATTATGGCTCGCCCCTTTTTCACCTACATGCTCCGATGTTCAGACAGATCGTACTACGTCGGACACACAGACGAGCTGGATAAACGCATTGCACAGCATGGTAGCGGCCTCGGTTCGGGGTACACGGCTACACGCTTGCCGATTACCCTGGTTTGGTTCGCAGAATTCCCGACCCGCGAAGAAGCCAAAGCCGCAGAGGCGCAGCTCAAAAAATGGAGTCGACGCAAAAAAGAAGCTCTGATCGAGGGCAAGATCGAAGAATTGAAGGTGGCAGCACGCAAAGACTGGCAGCCTTATCGGGAGAGACGCGGTAAGGAAAAGTAATCCCTCGATACGCGCGTTGCGCTACTCGGGAAATCGGAGTGAGTCATAACGGTTTCGGCTTTTCGCGACAAAGCAATGTTATCCATTGTTACCGAACTGCTGCACATTGTGAATCAAAGCACATCAAACCACCGACTCCCCGAGTCGCGACGATTGCAGTTG
>DATBEY010000076.1:0-4645 GCA_036558765.1 Binatia bacterium
GAGATAGCGCGCAATCACTTGCTTCATGTCCGAAATGAGCGCGGCGCTATCCTGTCCCTGCGGAAATGCCGCGTGGGCATAACCGAATCCCGCTGCCGGCAATGCACTCGCATCGAAACCGCTGGCTAGCGCCTTGCCTTCTGCGGCTAACCCGTACAGGTCGCCGCGCCGGCTGTCGAGCGCATCCGCCATGACTACACTCGCGGCAAAATCAGGATCGTCGTATCCGGGCATCCGATACGCGACTGCGGCTAGGCCGTAGGGCAAGTCCGAATCGATTTCGATCCTGGCCGGCTTTAGCTCCTGTAGTGCAATCCTCGGTCGAGGCGGTACGCTCCGGCGGGGAATGGACTCAAAGAGCCGCCGCACTGTCGCCAGCGCCGATTCAGGATTCACGTCCCCGACGATCACGAGAATCGCGTTGTTCGGCGCGTACCACTTTCGATGAAAATCTCTGAGCATCGCGCCGGTGGTTTTTTGAAACGAAGGGCGCGTGCCGAGAGCGTCGTGCGCGTATGGTGTGCCGGCGAACATCTGCGCCAGCAAGCGCGAATAGAATAAGTATTCGGGATTCGAATAGTCCTGCGCGACCTCCTGTTCGATTGCACCGCGTTCCTGTTTCCATAGGGCATCCGTCGCGAGCACATCGCGCATCCTGATCGCCTCGATATGGAGCGCAGTTTCCAGATCGGTCGCCGGGACAGTGAAAAAGTATTGTGTCGCGACCTGCTGCGTGGCCGCATTGAAACTTCCGCCCATCGCGGCGATCAAATTGGAAAGCTGAGCCGCCGAAAGGCCCGGACTGCCGCGAAACATCATGTGCTCCAGCGCGTGCGCCATCCCGGGAAAACCCTGCGGCGCCTCGTTGGATCCCACCAGATAATTGATTTCTGTCGTCACCACCGGCGCCAGGGCATTCCGGACGATCACCACGCGCAGCCCGTTTTTGAGTGTCGCGCGCGTGATCTCGGTTTGCGTGGCCGCCCGCACAATGAGCGGCGTGCTGATTACCCAGCAGCACCAGGCGAGGGTTACCGTGAGAAGCCTATTCCTGATCAATTTACGAACATTCATAAACCAACCCTACGATTCCAATAGAGTTAACAGCAGCATCAATCCGACACCCAATCCTATGGCAAACAATTGTAGGAGGGATTTGCCCAACGTCGACTCCTTGTTCAGTTCAGGGACCAAATCGGATCCCGCGATATAGATGAATCCACCGGCCGCCAGGGGCAGCATCACTCCCGAGAAATCAGCGATGCTGGAACCGATCAAAAGTGAGATGATCGTTCCCAAAACCGCAAAGAGCGCTGACAGGAAATTGAAAAATAATACCTTGCCCTTGGTAAAACCGGCATAGAGCAAGACAAAGAAGTTACCGAGTTCATGCGGGATCTCGTGAAAAACCACTGCCAGGGTCGTTGCCAGCCCGACGTGCAAATTGATCGCGTAGGAGGCTCCGATGATCACGCCATCGATAAAATTGTGGGCACCGTCGGCAAGCAAGTTCATATAACCCACCGGGTGCACGCCGTGATCCGAGCCGAGCACGTGCTGATGGCCCCAGAGCAGAAATTTCTCGAGCACAAAAAACGCGAAAATGCCGGCAAGCACCAAGATCGACGCTTGTTGTTTGCTGCCCAGCCGTTCAAAGGACTTGGGTAAGAGATGAATGAAAGCATCGCAAAACAACCCGCCCACCGCCAAGCTCACCATAAAAAAGATGATACGCTTCAGCCGGTCTTCGCCGATGGAGATAAACGCCAGCCCGATCAGCGACAGCAGACTGACGACGACAACGCTGGCGAGGCTATATAACCAAACGGGCGACGTGGCATCCTCTTTTCATCCCGCGAACAAGTCGCGCACGATTTTACCGGCTGCATCGGTGGATGCCTGCCCGAGATTTGTCGCGCTCGGGGTCGGAATGGCGCCTTGAACTCGCCTTTGCCAAATCACGGCGCCATCATCAATGCGGATGAGCTTGAAATCGATTAACGCACGCACATACTTTTGTGTTTCGCCTTCCCAACGAAAAATTTCGCTGACGAAAACGATCCCGGAGAGTTTTCCATCACGCGCGATGCGCGCTGCACCGGTGCTGTCGCTTGGCAACGGTGGAAAGCGCGCATCTTTTTCCTCCGTGAGGGAAGTCTGAAATCCTTTTTTTCCGAGCTCGCTTTGCAGATTCTGCCGCAGCAAATCCATAACGCTTTGGCGATAGTCCTCGGGAGAAATCTTGCCGGCCATCTCAGCCAGTGATCGCAGCGGATTGTTCGACGGCAAAAGCAGCGGCAGAGCCGTGCTGTTTTTTACTTTTGCCAACCAGATCTGGTCTGCATGAATCGTTTTGGCGTCGGGAACGGACGGTCCTGGCGCTTGCGTGCCGCAAGCGGAAACCATAATAGCGACACACACACACGTCAGTGCGACGAAGGTTTTTGGCGACACCCGCCTGAAGCCGTAGGCGAGGAATATCAGCATACATCCAAGAGTGACATCTGTCGGGCCCAATGGGAGATCCAGACGCACGGAACTATAGAATCCGAAAAATGCCATGACCAGTCCCAGCATCGATGACAGCATGAGATAGGAGATCATGCGCTGCACGAGCGGTTTGGCGGCGAGCGCCGGCAAGACGAGAAACCCGAAAATCAACAACGGGCCGGCCATGATCACGCCGAACGCGATGACAAGGCCCGCAAGCAGATAGAGCGATACGTCCCAGATGACTTGACGCCCTTTAAGCAAGAACGCCAAGTCTCTGTCGAAAGAGGTGAGGAGAAATTCCCGCCGAAAAATTAGCATCGCCACAAATACTAATCCAAGCACCCCAGTGAGTAATCTCAACTCGCCCTTCGAGAGAGCGATCACTTCTCCTTTTAACAAATTTAAGACTTCGATCTGCCCGGCCGGATTAAAAACCATAAATAAGATGGTTACTGCGCCGGCGAACGCGTAGGCGGCCGCCAGACGCCCTTCGGCCAAACCTTTACTTCGCTGTTCCAGATAACCCAGCAAACCCATACCGATGAAGGTGAACGTGAGCGAGCCGATCATGGCAATTCCTCGTTCGCCCTCTCCGATCTGCGGTAACCATCCAAGCTGCTGCAACCAGAAAGTAAACGCCACTCCGGCGGCGGCAATTTCCGGCAGAGTCAAACCAAGAAACACGGTCCGCCGTAAAACCAGATAGGAACCGATCAACGGACAAACCAGGCCCATCATCAAGGTGCCGACGAGCGCTGGGAAGAGAAGATACGAAGGACTGACAATTTCAAACAGCGTGCTCATGGCCGAAGGCGCGCCTTTCGCTCGTCCAACCAAATCTGACCTTTATCGATACGGACGATGCTATCCGCGACCCGTTGCACCATCTCAAGATCGTGACTGGAAAAAAACACCGCCAGATCATTCTCGCGGGTGAGCTTCGTCAGGAGCTCAGCGATGCTGCGGCGGGATTCTTCGTCCACCCCGGAGAGTGGCTCGTCTAAAATCATAATCTTTGGGTTGACCATCAAGGCGCGGGCAATGAGCATCCGTTGTTTCTGTCCGCCGGACAACGAAAAAAAAGGCCTCGCACCGAGCTGAGGCAGCCCGATCTGTTGCAAAACTTCTTTGACTCTTTCTCTCTCGGCCGCGGAAAAAAGCTGATAAGGACGCACACGGCCGTAGGCTCCCATTTCCACAACTTCCGCCGCACTCAGAGGAAATTGCGGATCGAGCGCGGCGCTTTGCGGAACATAACCAAACCGCGATAAAGGACAGCCGCGTGACAGAGTCCCGCTAAGGGGCGGCAATAGTCCGAGAATTGTCCTGAACAGAGTCGTCTTGCCCGAACCGTTCGGTCCAGCAAGCCCAATAAGGCTCCCCGAATAGATGGCGAGGTTCACATTTCCAACGACCCGTGTTGAACCGTATCCGAGGGTAACATCTTGAAGTCTCACCAGAGAGAAAGATTTTTCAGATAAATCCTTCTCTCTGGCGCTACTTATTTCGTCGACATCACGCTCAATTCTCATTAGAACTAGTTAGCTAGCCGCCTGAACCAGTGTACGCACAGTATAATCAATCCATTTTATATAGCTATCCGTATCCGGTTGCCCCCCTGCGTTACTGTAGAGACGAAGAACCTTAATACCTGTCTCAGCCGAAATTTGCTGTGGAATTCTCGGATTCTGCGCGCCGTAAAGGAGTAGCTGCGGTTTCTCTTGTTTGATCATCTGCACCAACTCCACGATATGATTCGGCGTTGGTTCGATCCCGGGCTTAAGCTCAATGCTCCCGATCCGTTTCATACCGAATCGATCGGCGAAATATACCCATTGGGGATGATATTCGACATATTTGATGCCCCGTAGCGGCGCCGCCAGTTTTTCCCAGCGTGCAATCCAATTGTCTAGTTCAGCAAGATATGTTTTGAGATTTTTGTCAAAAACCTGCTGATACTGAGGAAAATTACGGGAGAGGCCAACGGCGATGTTATGTGCCGCGATTTTCCCGTTGACGGGATCTAACATGAAGTGCGGATTCCCCTTCGGATGCATATCACCCTCGGAGCGATCCACGAGAGTCGGCGCTTCGAGCACCGGTACTCCAACGGAACAGTCTATGTATCCTGGGCGCCCGAGAAGAATTTTTG
>DATBEY010000077.1:0-40479 GCA_036558765.1 Binatia bacterium
GCAGTTCGTGAGTTATCAAGTAATTGGTCAACCAGTCGCGCGAGTCGACAATAAGGGGAAGGTCACAGGTGAGGCGCGTTACACGGCAGATGTGCTGTTGCCCGGAACGTTGTGGGCGAAGACGTTGCGCAGTCCGTACTCACACGCGCGGATTATCCACATTGATACATCGCGAGCCGAAAAAGCTGAGGGTGTGCGCGCCGTGCTGACCGGCAAAGACGTTGCGGGCATTCTTTACGGCCGGCGCTATCGCGACATTTCCATTTTGGCTCAGGAGCGCGCGCGCTTCTTGGGGGAGCGCGTCGCTGCAATCGCGGCGGACACCCCAGAAGAGGCGGAGCATGCTCTTGAACTGATCCAGATCGACTACGAAGAGCTTCCCGCCGTGTTTGATCCCGAGGCGGCGTTGCAGGAAAGCGCGCCGATCATTCATCCAGACGTGGCCAGCTATAAGGGACTGCCGAAGCCGCTCGATCTTCCAACCAATCGTTTTGCCTACGACGTGTTTACGCGCGGGGATGTCGATGCGGGTTTCGCCCGAGCCGATTTGATTGTGGAGAATACTTTTACGGTGGCGCGCGTACACCAGGCGTTTCTGGAGCCACATTGCTGCCTGGTTTGGATCGACGAGCAGGAGCGCGTGCAAATGTGGTCGCCAAACAAAGCGCCGCAGGGATTGAAGGAGAGCATGTGCAATGCCTTCAAGATCGCCCCGGAAAAAATCCGCATCAATCCCGTGGCGATCGGCGGCGACTTCGGCGGCAAGGGCGCTCCCATCGACGAGCCGATCTGTTATCTGCTTGCGCTTCGTACCGGCCGACCGGTGAAAATGATCATGGATTATCGCGAAGAGTTTATCGCCGGCGCACCGCGGCATGCGGCGGTGATGCGGCTGAAAACCGGCGTCAAACGCGATGGCACTATTGTCGCGCACCAGATGGACGCGTTTCTCGATGCCGGCGCCTATGGCGGATTCAGGCCCGGAGCCGTTGTCGGAGGGATCGCGCATGCGGGCGGCTGCTACCGCGCGGAGCACTCGCGCATTTCAGTATCACGTGTTTACACCAACAATTTGCCCGGCGGTCAGATGCGGGCGCCTGGCGAGCCTCAGGGATTTTTTGCCGCTGAGTCGCACATGGACTGCGTGGCGCGAAAGCTCGGCGTGGATCCCGCCGAGTTTCGCTTGAAAAATCTCATCGAAGAAGGCGATGAGACTCTGACCGGCGGTCAGTACCGCGGCATCAAAGCGAAGGAAACTCTTCGGGCGGGCCTCAAGGCGGCGGCCTATAAATCGCGCAAAGCCGAAACCGTCGGCCGCGGCATCGCCATGGGGTACCGCGGCCCGGGCGGCGGCAATACCTCCATAACGATTTCCTTGGATCCCGACGGCTCGATCGTCATTCACACCGGTTTGTTCGAGCAAGGCACCGGTACATACACGACCATGCGGCAAATTGTCGCCGAAGAGCTGTCGTGCGATCCGAACCAAATCCGTATCGATGTCCATGACACCGATTCCGGCGTGCCGTTCGATTCCGGGATCGGCGGCAGCCGCGGTACGCGCGTCGCCAGCGGTGCGGCTTTTCAGGCGGCGTCCGAAGCCAAGCAAAAGCTGCTGGCGCTCGCCGCGAAATTGCTCCAGTGGCCGCAGGCAGAAACCGAGCTCTCGGGCAATCTGCTCATGCACAAGCGTTCGAACAGCCGCCAGCGCTGGGACGATCTCTTAAAGCGGGTGGGGCGTTCGGTAATCGGCGTAGCGGTGAATCGCGACGACGAGCATTCGCCGGTGACTGCCTTCGCCGCGCAAGTCGCCGAGGTGTCAGTTGATGTTGACACAGGCGAGGTGAAAATTTTGAAGCTGACCACTGCGCACGACACCGGCACCATCATGAATCCAACCGGGCATCAAGGTCAGATCGATGGCGGCGTGGTTCAGGGAATCGGCTATGGTTTGATCGAATACCTTCCCGTGCGGGACGGCCGCGTCGAAGTCGCACACTTCGGCGAGTACAAGATTCCCACCGTCAAAGATATTCCGCCACTGGAAACGACCCTCATCGCAAGCGATCAGGGCGTCGGGCCCTACAACGTTAAAGGCATCGGCGAAAATCCGATCACGCCGGTGGCGCCGGCAATCGCCAATGCGATCGAAGACGCCGTTGGCGTAAGAATAAAAGATCTGCCGATTACGGCGGAAAAAGTTTATGCGGCGCTACGCAGTCACCAACCTGTTATCGGTTAGAGATGCTTCACTTTGTTCATGACAAGAATTGCGACACGTTCATAAATAGTCTGTCGTGTCATTCTGAGCCGGAGGCGAAGAATCTTTTCTGTAGATAAGAAACGCCTTAGGCTAGTGGAGGTTTGCGAATGCCATTCGATTCTTTGGGTGATTTCATCAAAGCGGCGGATGCGATCGGCGAAGTAAAGTTCGTCGAAGGCGCCGATCTCGAACTGGACGTGGGTGGGCTCACGGAACTCACGGCCGAAAAGAGCGGTCCGATGCTCGTGTTTGATAAATTTGCCGGTTATCCGGCCGGGCATCGCATCTGTGCTAACGCCAATCGGACGATCCGGCGCTTCGCTTTGGCGCTGGATCTGCCGATCGACATTCATCCGCTCGATCTACTCCGCCGCTGGCGCGACAAGCGCGCCGGTGCTGTGCCGATGTCCGCAAAAGTTGTCAAGGACGGGCCGATCCTCACTAACATCCAAGAAGGCGATGACGTCAATATCCAAAGTTTTCCCGCCCCGCGGTGGCATCCTGGCGACGGCGGGCGGTATATCGGCACCCAGGATATGGTGATCGTGCGCGACCCGGAGCAGGGTTGGGTGAACATGGGCTGCTATCGCGCCATGATCCAGCGGCGCGACCGAATCAGTTTATGGATCAATCCACAGAAGCATGGCCGTATTCTGGCACAGAAATACTGGCGCGATGGCAAGGCGGCGCCCGTCGCTGTCGTTTTCGGCTGCGAGCCGGTGACGTGGATGACCGCTTCCATGTCGCCGCCCTTCGGCACTTCGGAATACGAGCTGGCAGGCGCATACCGCGGCAGCCCGGTGGAAGTCGTCGAGTTAGCGCTAACGAGGTTGCCCGTGCCGGCGCAAGCCGAGGTCGTTGTCGAAGGCGTGATCCCGCCGGAGAGCGAGGAAACGGCGGTTGAAGGTCCGTTCGGTGAATGGCCGGGCTACTACACGCATCAAGGACCCGAGGCCGTCGTGCGCATTCAGCGAATTTATTATCGCGACCGACCGATTATCGCGGGCGCGCCGCCGCTGAGACCGATCAACTGGAGCAATTTCACCAACTACGTGCACCTGTGGGAGCACCTCGAGCGCTCCGGAATTACCGATGTCGCCGGGGTGTGGGGGTTCTATAACGGCCTGCTCACCGTGGTTTCTCTCAAGCAGCGCTATGCCGGCCATGCGAAGCAGGCGTTGATCACAGCCGCGGGATTTCGCCATGGCGATATGAAGACTTATTACGTCACGGTAGATGACGATATCGATCCCACTAATCTCGAAGAAGTCATGTGGGCGATGTGCACGCGGGTCGATCCCGCGACTGCGGTCGATGTCGTTCGCGACGCATGGACGGCGGATCTCGATCCACGCGTATCACCGGCGCGTCGCGCGGCGGGCGATTTGACCGTCGGCCGCATGTTGATCAATGCTTGCAAGCCGTTCGCCTGGCGCGATCAGTTCGCCAAGACCAATGTGTTCAGCTTCGAGGATCGAAAAAAACTGCAAACGAAGTGGGGCGAACTACTGGGTCCCTAACAGACAGGTGAGGATCTTGAAAAAAGAAAGAAAACAAACGCGCGCGCGACGGGCAGCGCGGAAAACTTTAATGGATGTGGTGCAACAATACAGCCGCCGAGCGTCGATTGAAGCTGAGCTCCTTGATCAACGCGCGTTGGAACTATTTTCAGCACTGCACTTCGCGAGTCGATTCTTCTCCTGTTTTTCATGCAGCCGAAAGGCCGCAAAAAAAATGCCAGTGATGCTTGCGATGAGCAGCATGGGAGCAGGATGAAGCGTATAGCGATCGAGCAAAATTGAGACAAGCGTTTGAGCAACGTTCGCGGGACTAAGACACAAGCTTAGGAAAAATGCTCCTATGTGGGTCCGACGCCAAGGTCCGGTTTTCCGTCATCGATCCATTCTCGCGCCAGCTTGATGCCTTCCAGCTCCGCCTCGCGCTCGCTTGAAAAAGCGCGAGTGAACACCAGCGGCTTACTCCTCTGTTGCTGCCCTTCGTTCCAGGTTACGAATACCCGCGGCTCCCAATGGCCGGAATCCGAAAGCTGCCAAGTAGATGCAACGATTTGATGATGCTTGTATGTCTCTTCCATAGCTTTGCCCAGAGTTCAAAGAAGCGCTCGTTTTCAGTGTAACAGGGGACTCGGGGCAACGGAACGCTGTGCCTCTCAGGACTACGATATGGCGCTTTTGAGCAACATGGCGTATGGATACTGGATGCCGGAATATCAAATCAGCGAGAACAATAATTATTACATGATCTCACTATGGCGAGTCCTCTGATCTCTTTCCTGACCGGCCTGGGTTCCCGTCGAGTCGTCGAGACGGTAGTACCGGAACGGACGCTGTCCGAAGTTGTTCTGCCGCCGCAGACCCGGCGTACCCTCGATCAGGCATTGGCCGAAGTTCGGAATCATAATTTGATCTTCTCTCATTGGGGACTAGGCGAGCGCCATACTTCGGGACGCGGTTTGGCCTTTAATTTCGCAGGGCCTCCGGGCACGGGCAAAACCATATGCGCCGAGGCGATCGCGCATGCGCTTAGAAAAAAGCTCCTGGTCGTCGATTACGCCGAGGCCGAGTCCATGTGGCTCGGCGAAACACCGAAAAACATCGTCGCTGCGTTTCGTGCGGCGAGCGAACAAAACGCCGTCTTGTTCTTCGACGAAGCGGATGCCATTGCAACGCGCCGCTCCATTGGTGCCGGCTCTGCTCCGGATCGGGAACGAAACCTGACTGTGAATGTGCTTTTGAGAGAGTTGGAAACTTTCAATGGGATTGTGATCTTTGCAACGAATCTAGCGGCGAACTTTGATCGCGCTTTCGAACGGCGCATCCGGAGCCATGTGCTGTTTGAAATTCCAGGCGCCGAAGAACGAGCGCGTATTTGGCGGCTGCAGATCCATCCGAGCAAAACACCGCTGGCAGCGGACGTCGATTTCGACCAGCTCGCCGAGCGCTACGTCGCAACCGGGGGCGATATAAAAAATGCCGTGATCAAAGCGGCGGCGGCTGCTGCGGCAGAGTTTGGGGCCGATCTCGGCAAACAGATCGGCCAGCGCCATTTCGAATCGGCGGTTGAAGAGGTACTTGCGGCGAAAGCGATCATGCGGCAGTCGCTGTTTGACGAAGAGAACGGCAGTACAGCGGATGCGCTGAATCTGGCAATGCAGCGGGAGGGCCGCTGGCGGGTCGCGATTCTGCTCGCGGTCGGCTTATCTACTGTCGCATTTGTTGCGGCCATCGCTGCAATTGGATTGGCGCTCTTCCGCTAAAAGTAATACCGGGTGTCCGATCGCTTGAAAATGCTTCTGAAATGAAGTACTTGATTTCAACGCAGTTTGAATATTTACTGTGGCCATGAACTTATTCGATCTCAGTCCTAATCAGCTTAAGCGCGCGGCAGCGATCAAAGAGCAAATCGATCGATTGAACGTGGAGCTGCGCCGAATTGTTGGCGCTTCGAGTAACTCGCAATCGGCGCAGGGGAAAAGTCGTACGATGAGCGCTGCTGCGAAGAGGAAGATCGCCGCGGCTCAAAAAGCGCGCTGGGCGAACTTTCGACGGGGTAAGTCGGACAAGAGTACGTCCAGCAGAGCAACTAAGAATGCGAAGAGTCCGGCAACCCGCGCGAAATTGTCAGCCAAAATGAAAGCCTACTGGGCGGCGAAAAGAGCCGGCAAGGGTTCGAACGGCAAGAATCAAACAAAGAGTAAGACGTAGCCCAAACGCATTTGCGATCAACTCACGGTTCATCTCATTTTTTTGTACAGTCCATCGGTAAAGCCGCTCTGATCTAGCTCTCTCACAAAGGTTGCATCAACAAAGTCTTCCGGCTTGCCGGGCTTTCCTTTGGCCTCGGTAGCTAGGATTGTCTTGATGCCCTCCAGGGAGGGGTATTGTTTTTTCGGTAGGACCGATTCGCTGAGCAGGTTTTCCCAGGTCTTTTCCAGGACTTCCCGGTCCACATTGCGGCCGATGAAGCGCGCCAATGCGCGCACCGATGCCTCCTTATCCGTGTAAATACGGTGCACCGCCTCCACCTGCGATTTTACATAGCGACGCACGATATCGGGATGCTCGCGAATGTATTTTCGTGTGGTTGCCACAGCCGTGTGTTGATAGACCAGACCCAATTTGGGCAGGTCGGCCAGCATGTTCATGCCCCGCTTTTGAGCGATAATGCTTGCCGGGGGATTGACCACGGTTGCCTGCACCCGTCCGGACAGAGCAGCGTCGACGCGCGCCGTGGTGCTTCCGATCTGCACGATGGTCACATCTTTGCCGGGCGTCAGGCCGATTTTTTGTAACGCATAGCGAGCGATGAAGTCCGATGAGGATCCAAACCGGCTGATCGCCACCGAGCCCCCTTTGAGCTGCTCCGGGCTTTTGATATCGGGGCGAGCCAAAAGATAGTAATTGAGCGAGGTCACACCGCCGGCGACTAACGCCGCATCCGAGCCCGCTAACACCGAATTGACCACTGCTGCGCCGGCGAGTTGCGTAATCGGCGTGTCGGCGGAAACCAGCGCCATCACGGCGGTGGTGCCGCCAGTGAAAAACACCAGCTGCACATCGAGGCCGTTCTTTTCGAAAATCCCGGCGTCTTTAGCGATCCAAGCCGGCAACGCATCGCCGCTGATGGCGCTATAGCCAACCCCAATTCGCGTGAGTTGAGCATGGGCCGGCTGGTGCGCGAGTCCGAGGAGAATCGCGAGGCAGAGCAAAGATGGGAATCGCTTGTTGATCATTGTGTTGTTATCCTTTCATAGAGAACGCAGTCATAGCAAAGCCAGCCGGATCTGTTGCTTTATTGGGCTCCCCTGGCTACAAAATAGATCGCCCGCCGTATAAGGTATCCTATAATAAGGAGTGGTCAATGGCGCAAAAGTACGTAAATAGTTTTGCTACACGGAAAGCTCTGAAGGTCGGGAGCGAAAGCTACGATATTTTCAGCTTGCCGCAGTTGGAGCAGGCGGGTTTCAAAAACGTATCCCGCTTGCCGATCTCTTTGAAAGTCCTTCTCGAGAACTTGTTGCGGCAGGAAGACAATCACCATGTCAACAAAGCCGACATCGAAGCGTTGGCCAAGTGGAGCCCGAAAGCCAAGCCCGATAAGGAAATCGCCTTCATGCCGGCGCGCGTGCTCATGCAGGATTTGACCGGCGTACCGGCGGTAGTCGACCTGGCTGCGATGCGCGAGGCGATGAAGAGGCTCGGGGGTGATCCCAAGAAAATAAATCCGCTGGCGCCGGTGGATTTGGTCATCGACCACTCCGTTCAAGTCGATTATTTCGGCTCTCCGGATGCGTTCCAGAAAAACTCGGAGCTCGAATTCGAACGCAACGTGGAGCGCTACGCCTTTCTGCGCTGGGGCCAAGGCGCGTTCGATAATTTTCGGTTAATTCCGCCGGACACTGGCATCTGCCACCAAGTGAATCTCGAATACCTCGCGCCGGTGGTCTTCCGCGCAAAAAAGGACGGCGCTCATTTGGCCTATCCCGACACGGTGGTGGGAACCGATTCGCATACGCCGATGATCAACGGTTTGGGCGTCGTCGGATGGGGTGTCGGCGGCATCGAAGCAGAAGCGGCGCTTCTGGGGCAGCCGATCATTATGCTGATTCCGGAAGTGATCGGGTTCAAGTTGCACGGCAAGCTGCCCGCCGGTGCCACCGCCACCGACCTGGTTCTCACGGTCGTTCAGATGCTGCGCAAAAAAGGCGTTGTCGAAAAATTTGTCGAGTTTTACGGCACCGGCTTATCGAGTCTTTCGCTGGCCGATCGCGCGACCATCGGTAACATGGGGCCCGAATATGGCGCGACCATCGGCTATTTCCCCATCGACAACGAGACTCTAAGATATCTGGATCTCACCGGCCGCGATGCCGACTTGATTGAGTTGGTAGAGAGATACGCCAAAGAGCAGGGAATGTTTCGCACCGATCAGTCTCCCGATCCGATGTTCAGCGATACTCTCGAGCTCGATCTCTCGACGGTCGTGCCGAGCATATCCGGGCCGCGCCGGCCGCAGGATCGAATTGCGCTCACCGAAAGCAAGAACGCCTTTAAGGAGGCGCTGCCCTCGTTGATGAGAAGCGGCAGCCCGGAAAAGACCGTTCCCGTACAGATGAACGGCGACAGATTCGAGCTTAAACATGGTTCGGTGGTTATATCTGCGATCACGAGTTGCACGAATACATCGAACCCTTCGGTCTTGATCGGCGCGGGCTTGCTTGCCAAAAAAGCCGCTGAAAAGGGACTCAAACCAAAGCCGTGGGTGAAAACCAGCCTGGCGCCGGGCTCTCGAGTGGTTACGGAATATTTGAAAGACAGCGGTCTGCTCTCGTGCCTGGAGAAAATCGGCTTTAATCTCGTTGGCTACGGCTGCACCACCTGTATTGGCAACAGCGGTCCACTGCCGGAGGCGGTAGCAAACGGGATTCAAGCCGGCGATCTAGTCGCCGCTGCGGTGCTCTCCGGTAATCGGAACTTCGAAGGCCGCATTCATGCTAGCGTGCGCGCCAATTATCTCGCTTCGCCGCCGCTGGTGGTGGCGTATGCACTGGCGGGCAGCATGGATGTTGATCTTTACAACGATCCCTTGGGCCATGACGCGCAGGGCCAACCGGTTTTTCTCAAAGACATCTGGCCGTCACCGGAAGAAATCAACGAGACGATGCGCAAGTCCGTGCGCTCAGAGATGTTCAAAAGAGAATACAGCCACGCCACTGAAGGCGACGATCGCTGGAACACGATGCCGGTCCCTCAGGGCGAGCTCTTCCAATGGGACATGCAGTCCACTTATGTGCGCCAGGCGCCCTATTTTGAGGGCATGACTAAAACCCCGAGCGAGCCGAAGCCCATTCACGGCGCTCGCGTGCTCGCACTGCTCGGCGATTCCGTAACGACGGATCACATCTCGCCGGCAGGATCCATTGAGAAGAACGGACCCGCGGCGCGATATCTCACCAACAATGACGTCTTGCCCAAGGATTACAATCAATACGGTGCGCGCCGCGGCAACCATGAAGTGATGATGCGCGGAACCTTCGCGAATATCCGCCTGAAAAATTTCCTTGCGCCCGGGACGGAGGGCGGCGTGACGGTGCACTTGCCCGACAAGAAGCAGATGTCGATCTACGATGCCGCCATGCAATATCAAAAAGAGGGCGTGCCGCTCATTGTCATCGCCGGCAAGGAATACGGCACCGGATCGTCGCGTGATTGGGCCGCCAAGGGACCGAGGCTTCTTGGCATCAAAGCGGCCATTGCCGAAAGTTTCGAGCGCATTCATCGCAGCAACTTAATCGGGATGGGCATCGTGCCGCTGGTTTTCAAGCCGGGCGAAAATCTCAAAACCCATAATCTGACCGGCTTCGAAACATTTGATATATTGGGCATTGGTCCGGGGTTAAAGCTGCGCCAGGAATTGACCGTCAAAGCCACCGCCGATGACGGCAAAGTGACCGAATTCAAGGTGATCTGCCGGATCGATACGCCGGCGGAAATGGATTACTACCGCCACGGCGGCATTTTGGAATACGTGTTGCGGCAGTTGTTGCTAAATTAGTTTGGCGTCGCGGCCGGGTTTCGGATCGACCTAAACACGAGCTAGGCTGAATTTCGTGAGACGACGCGAAGCGCTGGCGGCGATCGGCAAAAGCTCGCTGGCGCTTTTTTTTGCTGCGGGTTGGCGCAGCGACGGGATGGCCGCTGAAGGGAAAGCTATGGCGACACCGAATTTCGTTGGAAAGTTCACGGCAAACAATCCGGGCATCATGACGCTCCAGGGCACCAATCAATACGTGGTGGGCAGAGAGAATGTCGTCGTGATCGACGTGGCATTGAGTGCCGATTCGAACCTCGATGGAATCATCGAGCAGGTCGAAGCCATGGGAGCGAAGAAAATCGACAAGATTCTACTGACGCACATTCACAGCGATCATTGCGGCGGCGCATTGGCGCTGCGCAAACGCTGTGGCGCGCAGCTGGGCATTCACCGCTCGCGCAAAGGTTATCTGGGCGGCGAGGATTTTCAGTATGACGATAATGATCGGATTTCATTCGGCGATGGCGAGCTGAACGTGTTGCACACTCCGGGCCACGAATCCGGCCATTGCTGTTTCTATGAGAGGGATGAAAAAATTCTCTTCAGCGGCGATAATATTCTCGGCTACGGCACCGCGGTTATTCATCCGCCCGACGGCAACATGACCGACTATCTCAAATCCCTCGAGCGGCTGCTCGGCTTCGACATCAGCCTTATCCTGCCGGGTCACGGTCCGCTGGTCGGCAAGCCCGAAGCCAAAATCCGAGAATACATCAAGCACCGGCTCGAACGAGAACAGCAGGTCGTTGCAGCGCTCCGGCAAGGGCGCGAAACCATCGGCGACGTCACTCAAACGATTTATGTCGATGTTTCCGCCGCGTTGCGGCGAGTGGCAGAGTTCTCCGTGCAAGCACATTTGGAAAAACTCATGCGTGAAGGTCGAGTCAAGCAGGAAGGAACGCGCTACCGGCTCGTCAGCGAAAATTGACCGGCGCTGCGCACTGATTCAAAGAGGGCTCCTATTCGTTTCGAGTTCGACCTCCAGATCCTGCCGCACCTGTTCGGCTAATTGCGTCAGGTGATCGGCCGAGTTCCTCACAATAGCGAAGCGACGGGGCCGCGCGCCTACACAAACCCCGAACGGCGCCACGGCGATTAGCAGCTTCGCTTCATCCAGCTATTTCTCCATAATGATGACCGAGTAACCCGCTTGGCTGATTTGTTTCGCGCGTTGCTCGGCGTCGGCGCGGCTCGAGAAATTTCCCAGGTGCACCCGATAGTAGGTATTATCCTTTCCATTCACAGGGCTGATGGTGACTTCCCCGAAAGACTCGCCCAAACGGTCGCGTAATTGTCGAGCATTTTCCAATTGCGCAAAGGAACCAAGCTGCAAGGTATAGTCAAGGGAGCTGCGAATGGCGCGAATGCGCGCGGGATTTTCGATCACGTCTACTCGAACAAGCGCGGTTCCCGGTCCAATGATGCCGAGCGCCTGAGCGGCGGCGTGGGAGAGATCGATGATGCGCTCCTTGGCAAAAGGCCCGCGGTCATTGATGATCACTTCCGTGGTGCTGCCGTTTTCCATGTTGGTGACTAAGACGCGAGTGCCGAGCGGTAGAGTCTGATGCGCTGCGGTGAATTCGTTTTGATCGTAAATGATGCCGCTCGCCGTCGCCTTGCCATGAAAACCAGGACCATACCACGACGCGATGCCGATTTGGCTTAGCCCGATGTCGGGCGAAGGTGCGCGGACTTTCGCTGAAGGCACCGAACAGCCGAGGACGAATGAAAAGAGCAAGACGAATTGCCAAGCATGAATCCAACCAAGCCGGTAACGAACGCTTTTGTAATTCGAGCTGAGCGCGAGCGCACGTACCATGGCCGCGGAGTATATCGGAAAGCCGGCTCGGAAAAAAGTAAAATAGCCGAGTTGTTTCAGCTCGCGCAGTGGCATGGAGTTCGATGTAACCGGTTTACCGCACAGACGGTTTATGTTACGGTAGCCGCTGATTTAACGGGGAAGGTTCGTATGTCCGGTCATTCTAAGTGGAGCACGATCAAACACAAGAAAGCCGCCAAGGACGCAAAGAAGGGCAAGCTCTTCACCAAGTTCATCAAAGAAATCACCGTGGCTGCGCGCATGGGTGGCGGCGATTTGAACTCCAATCCACGACTGCGAACAGCGGTTCTCAGCGCGCGTGCGCAGAGTATGCCGAACGAAAATATCGAGCGCGCCATCAAAAAGGGTACCGGCGAGCTCGAAGGCGTCACCTATGAAGAGATTCAATACGAAGGCTACGGCCCCGGCGGCATCGCCATCATTGCGCAGGTCTTAACCGATAATAAAAATCGGACGGTTTCTGAAATACGCCGGCTTTTTAGCAAACACGGCGGCAATTTGGGCGAGAGCGGCTCGGTGGCGTGGATGTTCGACAAGAAAGGTCTGATCACCGTCGAAAAAGCACAAGTCGACGAAGATCGCCTGATGGACGTGGTACTCGATGCCGGGGGCGAGGACGTCCGCGACGAGGGTGATATTTTTGAAGTGGTGACTCAGCCGGAAGACTTCGAAAAGGTCAAAGATCGGTTGGACCACGAGAAGATTAGCGTAGCCAGCGCGCAATTGACCTTGCTGCCGAAAACCACTGTCGACGTGGACGCCAAAAACGTCGAGCAGGTTTTGAAATTGAGCGAAGAGCTCGAAGATCATGACGACGTGCAGAGCGTCGCGGCTAACTTCAACATTCCTACCGAACTGATGGACAAGGCAAGCTAAAGGGCCGATGCCCAAGAGCAGCGCCAAACCGCTCCATCGCGAAGTCATTCTCGGTATTGATCCCGGCTCGTTGATCACAGGCTGGGGCTTGATTGAACTGATCGGCACTCAGCTGCATCATCTTGCCCACGGTACGATCGCGGCGAGTGCGGCCATGGCTCTGCCTTCGCGGTTAAGCCAGATCCACACCGGGTTACGAGGTATTATCGAGCGCCATCAGCCCGCTACGGTCAGCTTGGAGAAAGTGTTTTTTTCCCGCAACGCACAAAGCGCACTTAAACTAGGTCAAGCCAGAGGGGTGGCATTACTCGCGGCAGCGGAGCGTCAACTGAGCATTAGCGAATACTCCGCCGCAGAAATCAAGCTTGCCGTCGTTGGTTACGGACGCGCCAGCAAAGAGCAGGTGCAAAGAATGGTGAGCGTGCTGCTATGTTTGCGCGGCGCGATTCGCGCCGATGCTGCCGACGCGCTGGCGAGTGCCATCTGCCATGCACACCGGCGGAGTTTCCAGGATCTGGTCGTCCGTTCCTACGGTGGGGTGAAATCCACCAGCTGGCGCGACTATCTGGAAACCGCTGCAGAGCGTTAGCCCGTTCGCGAAGAGCCATATGTTTCGTTGGGCTTTAGAGGATTCGCTGCAAGCTCCTGTAATTGCGCCTGTGCTCGTTTATCCATCGAGCGCCATGGGTTTCAATCTTCCTGACAGGCCTGCAGTCGACATTCTTACTCAGAGTAGCGGACGCCATGGTTTTTTGCCGCGCCTCGTTTCGCTTCGTTTACCGACGTGATCGCGCAAATCAGTGGGGCGCTGGCCCAAAAGATTCCAGGGGAAGTCATTGTCGATGTCGGCGGCGTGGGCTACCAGATTTTCATTCCGTTGAACGTTTTTTATCGACTGCCGGAAATTGGCGCGCCGGTCCATTTGCAGATTTACACTCATGTACGCGAAGACGCGTTGCAGCTTTTCGGCTTTAGCGATTTTGCTGAAAAGCAAGTGTTTCTGCTGCTCATTGGCGTCTCCGGAATCGGACCGAAGCTCGCGGTCAATATCCTGTCCGGTATCCCTGCCGAAGAACTGGCGCGCGCGCTGCGCGATAGTGACCACGCGCGTTTGCTCAGCATTCCCGGCGTCGGCCGCAAGCTCGCGGAACGCATGATCGTCGAACTGAAGGACAAGCTGACGACGCTTCCTCCGCCGCCGGCCGACAGCGCCGCGCCGGAACCCGGCTCGCAGCTCCTGTTGGACGCAGTTTCGGCGCTCGTCAATCTGGGTTATAAAAGACCTGACGCCGAAAAAGCCGTGCGGGAAGTGCTCAAGCGCGGCACTCATTCACTGGAAGGCGTATTAAAGGAAAGCTTGCGGCTTTTGAGCCCGTAAACGCGACTGGGTCGCGTCTGATCATGACAGCCATGCTGAGCGGAACAAAACTCGATGAGGATCTAAGCTTCGACGTAACCCTGCGGCCGCGCGGCTTCGACGAGTACATCGGCCAAGACGCTGTCAAGGAAAACCTCAAAGTCGCTATTGCCGCGGCTCAGGCACGGCGCGACGTTCTCGACCATATTCTTTTTCACGGCCCACCCGGGCTAGGCAAAACATCGCTCGCCTATATCATCGCGCGCGAAATGGGAGTCAATATCAAGGCCACCTCGGGACCCGTGGTCGAGCGGCCCGGTGACCTCGCCGCCCTGCTCACAAACCTTGACGAAGGGGATGTTCTGTTCATCGACGAAATTCACCGGTTGAACCATATCGTCGAAGAGGTGCTCTATCCGGCGATGGAAGATTACCTGATCGATATTATGGTCGGCCAAGGGCCGGCGGCGCGCTCGATCAAGTTGCCGCTCAAGCGCTTTACGCTGATCGGCGCGACCACTCGTTCGGGCCTTTTGACCTCGCCATTGCGCGACCGTTTCGGTCATATCCACCGTCTTGATTTCTATGATACCGAAGCGCTGGCGAAAATCCTCCAACGCTCGGCGGCGATTCTCAGCGTGCGCGAAGAAGCCGAAGGCATCATGGAGATCGCGGCACGCGCACGCGGCACGCCGCGCATCGCCAACCGCCTGCTCCGGCGAGTGCGCGACTATGCTCAGGTTAAAGGCGACGGCACGATCACCAAACGGCTCACCGAGCAAGCGCTCAGCATGTTGGAGGTCGATCGGCTAGGGTTAGATAAGATGGATACGATGCTACTGCTCACACTGATCGACAAATTTGCCGGCGGCCCGGTCGGAGTGGAAACTCTGGCGGCAGCGATCGGCGAAGAGAAGGACACCATCGAAGATGTTTACGAGCCGTTTTTGATTCAGGCCGGTTTCATTCAACGCACCCCGCGCGGACGCGTAGCGACGGTACGCGCTTATGATCACTTCAACCGGACGCAAAAGGAAGGGACGATAAATTTGGCGCGAAAGCAGCCTACCTTGTTTTAATTGCACAGGATGTTCAGAATTAAAGGAGATGGGGTGATGGCCCATGGCTGGTTTGGGTAAGACGTTGATCTTGATCGGCATCGTGCTGGTGGTCGTCGGCGCGATATTTTCTCTCGCGGGCAAATTGCCGTGGTTGGGCCATCTGCCGGGAGACATTATGATCCAGCGCGAGCGTTTCACTTTCTATTTTCCGCTGGCGACTTGCATCCTCATCAGCATCGTTATTTCCCTTGTTCTTTATTTTTTTAGAAGGTAAAATTTTTTGTTGTCCTGCCAGCCCTCCATCGGGCGCCTATGGAAGCCGTAAATCCCGCCGCTGTCGCGCAAAGCCTCAAACTCGAAGAGAACAAGCGCCGCAAACGCGAAGGCATCGTCATACTGGTCACGGCGCTGATGGTTGCGGCCCTGATCTTTTTCGAAGTGCAGTTGCCGGATGTCACGCCCGAATACTCACTCGGCGGCAACGTTGTTTTCTTTTTACTGATCAACATCAACATCATCCTGCTCGGCTTGTTGGTCTTTTTGGTCGTGCGCAGCTTGGTCAAGCTCGTTGTGGAGCACAAACGGCGCATGCTCGGCTCGCGCTTGCAGGCGCGTTTGGTGCTGGCCTTCGTCGGCTTGTCCATCGTTCCGAGCGTGCTTTTGTTCACCATTGCCGGTGGATTATTGCGGCGATCGTTTGATCGCTGGTTCGATTCCAAAGTCGAAAGCGCATTGCAGGGTTCTCTGGAAATCGGCCAAACCTACTACCAGAACTCTGCCAACAACGCGATTTTCTATGCGCGCCAACTGAGCCAGAGAATCACCGAAGAAGGGCTGGTCAGCCCTTCTCGAGTCGCAGAGTTGAAACGATTCGTCGAGAGTAAACAGCATGAATATAACCTCGGAACCGTGGAGCTTTTCCTGCCCGACGGTCAGCCCCTCGTCGTAGCCTTCAACCAACAGGTCCCCACCGGGGTCACGCTCAAGCCGGAAAGTGAATTTCTGAATCGCGCCCTGCGCGGCCTCGAAGTGACGCGCACCGAAGCCTTCGGCGACGGCGATGTGATTCGCGGCGGCGTGCCGGTGTATGCCCGCGACAAACGGATCTTCGGTGTGGTGGTCGTGGATTACTATGTGCCGAAAAGTATCTCTAAAAGAGCGATCCAGATATCCCAGTCCTATGAACAGTACAAGTTTTTGACGTTTCTCAAGGCGCCGGTGAAGAATAGTTATCTTCTCACCATGCTGCTGATCACGTTGGTGATTATTTTTGCTGCGGTCTGGTGCGGCATTTACTTATCCAAGGGCATTACAGTGCCGATCCAAAAACTTGCCGAGGGAACTCACCAGGTGGCGCACGGCAACTGGGACTATAAGATCGAAGCCGGTGGAGACGATGAGCTCGGCGTACTGACGAATTCGTTCAACCAAATGACCGCCGATTTGAAGCAGATCAAGCTCGAGCTTGAGCGACGCGGCACGGTGGTGCAAACCCTGCTTGCGAATATCGCGGCGGGCGTCGTCTCGGTCGATCCCGCGGGGAAAATCACCACCTGGAACAAGGCCGCGGAACGAATTTTGGGCGTTTCGGCGGAGCGTGCGCTGGGCAGATATTATCATGACGTGTTTCGCGGGGAGCCGCTGCGCGCCATCCGTGAAATCGTCGACAGCGTCAAGAGCGGCGCAAGCGTCGAACAGGAGATCAAGCTGTCGCTGCAGGAGCAGTTACGAAACGTGATGGCCTGCGGCGCGACGCTGCATGATGACGATGGCTCGATCTTGGGCGTCATGCTTTTTCTGGAAGACATAACGCAGATTCAAAAGGTGCAAAGAATGGAAGCCTGGCGCGAAGTCGCGCGCCGGATCGCGCACGAAATCAAAAATCCGCTGACGCCGATCCAGCTCTCCGCAGAGAGACTGCGGAAACGCTACGCCTCGGTGTTAGTGGAAGACGGGGCAATTCTCGACAAGTGCACGAGCACCATTATCCAACAGGTCGAGGAGCTCAAAAAGCTCGTGAACGAGTTTTCACAGTTCGCCCGCTTGCCGTCTGCTCGTCTCATGGCCAGCGACTTGAACGAGATCATCAGCGAGGCGCTGGTGCTCTTCAAGGAGGGCCACGCCGGCATTGACTTTCAATTTCGACCGGAGACGATTCCCGAACTGGAGCTTGATCGTGAGCAGATCAACCGCGTCTTGATGAACCTGCTGGATAACGCGGTGGCGGCGGTGCAAGGGCGGGGAGCAATCACGCTCGCGACCCACTTTGACCCGGAGCGCGCGGTGGTGACCTTCGAGGTCAGCGATAATGGCTGCGGCTTCGCGCCGGAAATGAGGAGCAAAATTTTCGAGCCGTATTTTTCGACGAAGGAAAATGGCACGGGTCTTGGCCTGACGATTGTGAGGCAGATTGTCGAGGATCATCGTGGCTACATCCGGGTGCGGTCCAACGACCCTCAGGGCGCGCGGTTTATTATTGAATTGCCGGCGGGGATGAACGCGCGGGTTCACATTACGCCGAAGAACGCGCTACACTCGGCATAATGGGAGGATGGGTGCAGGAACCGGCGACACAGAAAACCATTTTGGTGGTCGACGACGAAGATGGGGTGCGCGAATCCGTGCGCGAGGTTTTGAGCGACGAAGGTTATCGAGTCGTCGACACCGCCGATGGTACTCAGGTTCTGAGAATCATCAAGGAGCAGCGGCCCGAGCTCGTGCTGCTCGACATCTGGATGCCTCAGATGGATGGTATTGGGCTCTTAAAAGAGATCAAGAGCCAGAAACCGGATATCAATGTCGTGATGGTTTCGGGCCATGGTAATATTCATACCGCAGTGACCGCAACAAAATTCGGCGCTTTTGATTTTATCGAGAAACCCGTTTCTCTCGACGGATTGTTGTCGACGGTTCAACGTGCGCTCGGCCAAGCGCCGGTACCCGGCGGAAGAACGCAAACCGGCATGCGATCCAGAAAGGTTCGTGCTGGAAAACCTGCCACAGTCAAAACAGCGGCGGCAAGACAACGGCTCAAACAAAAGACACTAGCGAAGAGTGTCGTCCTATCCGGCCAAGGTCTTCACTCCGGTGTTAAGACGGGTCTCATTTTGCATCCCTTACCTGCAAACAGCGGCATTCTTTTCACCGGCATCTCCGGCGATGTCACAGTGCCTGCGCATTTGGACTACGTCGGCTCGACCGGATACGCGACTTCGCTCCGATCCAAGGACTACGCCGTCGGCACGGTGGAACACCTGCTTGCGGTATTGCACAGTTATGGGATCAGCAATCTGCTGATCAAAGTCCAGGGAGAAATTCCGATTCTGGACGGATCGGCATTGGAGTTTTGTGAGGCGATCGACGAGACCGGTGTCGAAGAGCAGGACGAAGAAGCAGCCGCTATCGTCATTGACCGGGAATATCGGCTCGACGCAAAAGACGGTCAATCGATCGGCATTGAGCCGGCGGAAAGTTTTTCAGTCCGCTACGTTTTACGTTATCCCCAACCCGTGGGCGAACAGGAGCACCTATACGTGTTTCGCGGCCCGCAGTTTTTCAAAGCGGAGATCGCGCCGGCGCGCACCTTTGGCTTTCTTAAAGATATCGCCCAGCTGCAGAATATGGGACTTGCGAACGGCGGGCGACTGAGCAATTTTATTTTGATCGACGATGAAAAAATTGTGAATACTCGACTGCGGTTTGAAAACGAATTTGCCCGGCATAAAATTTTGGACATTTTGGGCGATTTCTACCTGCTCGGTCGGCCGATTCTTGGCGCTTTGACAGCGATCATGACCGGCCATTCGGACAATATTGCGCTCTTGCGCAAGGTGCGCGAAGCAATGGAACTATAAGCGCGTTGCCGGACGCTCTATGGACGCTCACTTTCCGCGGTTGTTTACTGTTGATGAAGCCAATGAATTGTTGCCGAACGTGCGGGTGTTGGTGGAACAGATTCTAGAAAATATTCGCCGGCTTAAGAGCGCCAGCGAAACGGTGATTCGAAAAGAAGGGCTCGATCCGGAGACGCCGAATCTGATGAATCGACTGCGCGATGACAGTGAGATCGCCAAATTGATTGGGCAGGTGAAGGGTTGGGTCGAAGAGATCAATAGCTACGGTTGTATTTGCAAAGGCGTCGAGCAGGGATTGATCGACTTTCCCTGCATGCTCGGCGCGGAAGTGGTTTTCCTCTGTTGGCAAATCGGCGAATCGAGCGTCAACCACTGGCACCGCGTCGAGGATGGATTTGCCGGTCGCAAACCGCTGCTCGACAGCGAAGCGGCAAAGCCGGACAGTAAAGTGTCCTACCATTAAGTAAGCCTTGAATTGCCGGTCCTGTCGCGCATGAGAGCCGGTTCGAAGCGCGCGAAGTCTCACGCTTTCCTCCTGTCGGCTGTCAGATGCTTTAGAGGAGTTTATCTGAAAAAATTCGACCGGCTTCAGAATGCATGGTGAGCCGATTTTCTCTACGCGTTAGCAACTCTGATTGTAATCACAGTTTTGGCTATGAACTCGGTAGCGCCTTCTAAAAAAACCGCGTTGTCTTCACGTATCAAAGAAGAAGCGCAGCGATTGGGTTTCGGACTTGCGGGAATTTCGCCGGTGGCACCGCCGCCGCACGAGCAGTTCTTCGCTCAGTGGCTGCGCGCCGGTTTCGCCGGAAAACTCGATTATATGCAGCGCACCGAGCTTTTACGCCGTGATCCGCAGCAACTTGTTCCCTGGGCGGTTTCGGTCATTTCCGTTGGGCTGAACTATAACAGCAATTTTCCCCGACCCCAGCCGTCTGCTCATAAATCCGGCTGGATCTCGCGTTACGCCTGGGGAGATGATTATCACGCCCTGATGCAGCAGCGGCTCGAATCTCTTCTTGATCGAATCCAAAGCTTAAATGGAAGTCCGGTCCAAGGTAAGGCGTTCGTCGATTCCGCACCGGTTTTGGAGCGCGACTTCGCCGGAATCGCCGGGATCGGATGGATCGGCAAGAACACCCACCTCATTTCTCCCAAGCACGGATCGTGGTTTTTTCTCGGCGAATTGTTCGTTGACTTGCCGCTGGCTTATGACCGCCCGATTCGCGACCGCTGCGGCCGCTGCGATTTATGCATCAAAGCCTGCCCTACTGGAGCATTTGTCGGACCCTATGTTTTGGATGCACGGCGCTGCATTTCCTATCTGACGATCGAGCTCAAGGGTTGGATTCCGCGCTCGCTACGTCCGCTGATCGGCAATCATATCTTTGGTTGTGATATCTGTCAGGAGATCTGCCCGTATAATGCGAAGGCTCCCACCAGTTCCGAGCCGGCCTTGGCGCCGCGCGCGGGACTTTATGCACCACAATTGATTCCATTTCTGGCGCTCGATGAGAGGGAATTTCGCCGACGCTTTTCCGGGAGCCCGATTTTACGCGCCAAACGGCGCGGATTTTTGCGCAATGTCGCCGTTGCGCTGGGAAACCTCAAAAGTACGGCAGCCGTCCGGGCGCTAATCGGGGCTTTGGCTGACCATGAAGCGGTGGTACGCGGCCACGCCGCCTGGGCACTGAGCGAGATCGGCTCTGCGCACGCCATTGCGCCACTAGAGCGAGCGTTAGAAAGTGAACGCGACAGCGAAGCAGCCGATGAAATTCGTGCAGCGATTGTCGCATTAAGCGAAGCCGATGGCGACGGAGTGGCCTAGACCGCTGCCTTCTCCAAAGCCTCCAGTAAGACCTTCGGGAGCCGAATAATTTTTCCGGCGCGATCCGTGCAGGCGTGCTCGGTCATCCCGGTTGCGATTGTCGATCGATCGCCGTCGCGCCAGAGAACGTATTTAAACGTGAGCGAAGCGCGCCTGCACTCGCACAATTCGGTTTCGATTTGAATAAGTTCATCGTAGCGGGCCGATTCTACATAACGACAACTCACTTCCACCACGGGGAAATGAAATCCCTGCCGCTCGATGATCGAATAGGGCAAGCCGATTTGTCGCAGGAACTCGGATCGGCCTTGTTCAAACCAACGCAAGTAATTTGCATAATAGGCAACGCCCATTTGATCGGTGTCGCCGTAAATCACGCGATAGGAAGTGATTTTTTTGACAGGCGATTTTTTCATCACAAAATCCTTCTAGTCATTTCCGGCGCGGTTCTCAACGAGCGCGGCGCCGGCTTTACCTTGACAAGCGAAACTGAATTATGATTTAAGCTGATAAAATTATCTCTTATCGAAGACTATCGAGCTTGCGAAATAGTTAGTTTCCGAGGAGGATCCGAATGAACAGTTCAGTGACAACGATTTTCTGGCCGCTCAGCGTGACGCTGATGACCGTGCTGGCAATCGCCTGCAGCTCGGTGGAGGAGAAACCGGCACCCGCGCCGGCAGCCTCGGCTTCCAAACCCGCGCCCGCTCCGGCTCCGGCACCCGCGCCGGCGAAATCAGAACCTGCCAAGGCAGCAAAAACCAAAGCCGTCGAGGTGGAGGGTGTAATCAGTGCGGTGGGCCAACGAACCATAACATTTCAACTCGAGCGCAAGGGCAAGGTTCGCGAAGAGGTTGTAGGCGTCGATGATAAGACGAAGATTGAGAAAGGCGGAGCCAACGTCAAGCTGCGCGATTTACAGGAGACCGACCAAGCGCTGATCAATTACGAACCGGAAGCTTACACCCCTGCAATCGCTATCAAAGTCATCGGTAAGGGAAAAATCCAAAAGGTTGGAGGCGACGACTAGGAGCGATATCTGTCGGCGCGATCTGCGCCGATAATTTCCAAGTCGAAGGACTGATCGTCGCGCAGAATTCTAAACGAGATCCGTTCCCCCGGGCGCTTTTTCCACATTTCCTGATAAAGCTCCTGGCGTGAACGGATTTCTTTTTTCTCGACGCTCAAGATGATATCGCCCTGTTGCAGACCGAACTTCGCGGCTGGACCGTTGGGAACCACACCGCCGATAACAATGTGCCCGGCCATTACTTGGGGATAGATGCCAAGCCATGGCCGCCGGGGACGGCTTCGGACCTGGCCGTACTGTTTCAGTTCGTGTTCATAGGTCCGATAGTAGTCGATCGGGATCGCCAGGGTAAATTTTCCGACTTCATTCAGATTTAACGATACTACGCCCAGTAGCTCCGCCCGAAAATTTGCGAGGGTGCCGCCGCCGAACCCTGGATTTGAGGCGGTGATTCGAATGGTCTTGTCGAGCATATATTCCCATTGTCCGTCGTATCCCTCTGTCGACGTAATGTAACCGCCGCTCACGCGGCGGCTCGCCTCGCCGTTGCTGGCGATCATTACCACGGGCTCGCCGGGGATGACTGAATCCGGCGGGGCCAGCTTCAGCGCCGGCAGATCGTGGCCGGATATTTTTACCAATGAAAGTCCGGTTTCTTGATCCTCCGCGGCGATCTGAGCAGGATATTGTTCACCATCGGATAAGGTGACGGTAATCGAAGCGGCGCCCACCGTTACGTAGTGTACCGTCAAAATGTAACCGTCTGGATCAATAATGGTACCCGAGCCGACGCGCTCGGAGCCGAGGTTTCGCGCCGACGGATGCTTGTCCGGAATCTTGACGTGCAGATCTACCGTCGCCGGCAGAATCGAATGAATCAAACCAATGTGACCGTTCAAAGTCCCGCTCCTTCGGGATAAAGAAATTTTGTTCCCGCGGAGGCGGTGTTACCTGGATTTGCATAAAGCCGGCCTTGCCACGTATTGCGATCGATCAGGATTTTGTAGATGTCATTGTGCACACCGATTTTGTCGATCGACCATTGCGGAGCAACCGTGATGGCGCGATAGGTTTCGCCGGTCAAACGATGGACGATAATGTTCGGATTCAAAAGCTCGAGAAAATCCGCCACCAGAGATACATATTCGGCACGGGTAAATAGCGGAAAGGGATCCTGCTCGTAAAGCTTCGCAAGCGGGGTGTGTTTTATCACGTGCAGGTTGTGCAATTTGATGCCGTCGATCGCCAACCGATTGAGCAAGGCCGGCGTACTCAAGATATCCGCGCAAGTCTCGCCGGGAAAGCCGAGAATCAGATGCGTGCAGACGCGAAGGTCGCGTTCTTTGGCGCGAGCTACTGCATCTACATATTCCGCCAAACCGTGACCACGATTGACCCACGCCAACGTACGGTCGTACATGGACTCAAGTCCGAGTTCCAGCCACAGATAGGTTTGCTGAGACAGATCATACAGTAGATCTAGAGTTGCTTCGGGCAGACAATCCGGTCGTGTGGCGATCGAAATGCCAACCACCCCTGGAAAATCGAGGGCCTCGCGATAGAGTTTTTCAAGCTTGGCGGTGGCTTCATAGGTATTGGTGTAGCTTTGAAAATAGGCGATGAACTTTTCCGCTTTATGGCGCTTCTGCAGCGCAAAGGCGCCTTGTTCCAGTTGGGCGGTGACCGATTGCCGCGGCCGATATTCCTGAGGGGTGTGGCTCGCGTTATTGCAGTAAATACAGCCGCCCACGGCGACTTTGCCGTCGCGGTTGGGGCAAGTGAAGTCTAATCGCAGGCCGATTTTGTAAACGCGGGCGTCGAACACCTCGCGCAGGGCGGAATTGAACGAATTAAACCGCTTGCCCCGCCACTGGGCTGCCAGTGTTTTGGGAAAATCCATGACTTGAACATCAACACGGTTAACAAAAAGATCGTGAATACTCAAGGCGAAGACAGGTCTCGGTAATCAAGCTGTCGTGCCCCGGAACTGGCCGATTTCATGCAGTTTTTCGACCATCGTCGGCGCTCCTCGGCTTGACATGCGGAGTGAATTGTCTATATTCATTTAACACGCTTCGCCTATGACCGCTGATGAAAATCTCCGTTGACGAGATTCCTCAATCTCCTAAAGAGATACTGTTCTCCGAACGCATTGAGGAACTAAACGAGCTTTACCGCCGGACCCCCAACCGGGACTTTATTTTTCCACGAACTCTGGAAGTGGACGCGGTTTACTATCGCTCCGGGCAGGATATTTTCTTCAGCGGGACTTTTCATGGTTTCTTCAAGGGGCATTGCAGCCGTTGTACGGAAGAATACAGCTTTACACTGGACAAGCCGTTCGAATTCGTATTAACTCCTGATCCAACCAAGGCGAACCGTCGAGCCGAGGAGCTGCATCGCGACGATCTCGGTGTCAGCTACTATTCGTCGGACGAAATCGACCTTGAACCGTTGATCGCCGAGCAGGTGATCCTGGCTTTGCCGACGCGCCCGCTCTGTTCCGATGATTGCCGCGGCCTGTGCAGCCAGTGCGGCGCAAATCTCAACAAAGAGGACTGCGCCTGTAATGCCGAAGCCGGCGATCCTCGAATGGCGATCTTCCGATCTCTCAAAGTCGGTCGCTAAACTTACGCTTCACACCGAAACGTTATTTCGGCCGCACGCCAGCGGAGAAAGATAGGACTAAACCGATGCCGGTACCAAAAAGAAGAACATCCAAGCGGGTCAAAAATCAACGTCGCGCGCATGATGGCCTTACCAAGCCGCAATGGAGTACTTGTGCCAATTGCGGCGAGACGACTCGGCCGCACCGCGCGTGCCCCCACTGCGGCTTTTACCGTGGCCGCGCCGTTATTCAAGTCGAGCAAAGCTAAGCCGTTCCGCTTATGCCGAGAGTTGCCGTTGACGCCATGGGCGGCGACCACGCCCCGCAAGCGGTGGTTGAGGGCGCGGCGCTTGCCGCGCACGAATTCGGCGTCGAGGTTATTTTGGTCGGTGACCAAGAAATTGTCGAGCGGGAGCTCGCCAATCACCCGAATCGGCCGAAAGTCAGCGTCGTCGCCGCCTCTGAACTCGTGCCCATGCACGAGTCCCCCAGTGTTGCCCTGCGTAAGAAAAATTCTTCGATGCGACTGGCGTTCGATCTTATGAAGTGTGGCGAAGCCGACGCCGTAGTCAGTGCGGGGAATTCGGGAGCGATGATGGCGCTCGGCATGTTCGTGATGGGCACGCTCCCGCAGGTTGCCCGCCCAGCGATCCTCATTGTGGTTCCGAGTTTGGCTAAAGGCACGGTAATTATCGATGCCGGTGCAAATGTCGACTGTAAACCGCGCCATCTGGTTCAGTTCGGGCTCATGGGCTCCATCTATGCCGAGCGTATTCTTGGGATCGCCAGCCCACGGATCGGCGTGTTGAGCAATGGCGCGGAGGAAAGCAAAGGCAATGATCTCACTCGGGCGGCAAGCGAGGAGCTCGCGGCGACAACGTTGAACTACATCGGATATGTCGAAGGGCGGGATATCTTCGACGGTAAAGTCGACGTGATCGTTTGTGACGGGTTTACCGGCAACATCGCACTCAAAACCATGGAGGGCGTGGCAAGCTTCGCCGGTGTAGTCCTCAAGGATGCCTTTCAGAAAAATCTCCCCACCCGAGTGGCCTACTTGCTCAGTCGAGGTTCTTTGCGTGAAGCTTACCGCCGGCTCGATTATGCGGAATACGGCGGCGCGCCTTTGATCGGTTTAGACGGTGTAGCGATTATCGCCCACGGAGGCTCCAACGCTTTGGCGATCAAAAACGCTATTCGCGCCGCGGCCAACGCAGTGGATCAACAAATTAATCGCCACATCCGCGAGGCATTGGCTGAAAGCCCCGGCGTCGGGACGAAGAGGGAGGGGCTTTCGCGGAAGCTTTGGGAGCGCTTCAAGTCGAAGATCGAATCACTTGGCGAGAAAACCGAACCCGAACCTACTGCGGAAGAGCGGAGGCGCGGTGGCGCCTAAACTCGCCTTGGTATTCCCGGGTCAGGGGTCGCAATATGTCGGCATGGGCAAGGCGCTGAGCGACGATTTCGCCGCTGCCAAGAACACCTTTGCCGAAGCAGACGACGCGCTTGCCTTCCCGCTCAGCCAGCTTTGTTTTTTTGGTCCCGAAGAAGATTTGAAACGCACCGAGAATACGCAGCCTGCGATTCTGGCGACTTCGGTGGCGGCTTTCCGCGTGCTACAAGCTGAGACGCCGTTGCGGCCTGCACTGGTAGCGGGTCATAGCCTTGGGGAGTACAGCGCGTTGGTGGCGGCGGGCGCGCTCGACTTTCGCGACGCGGTGAAGGTCGTTCGTGAGCGCGGCCGGTTAATGCAGCAAGCCGTTCCCGCTGGCGCAGGCGCAATGGCGGTGGTGTTGGGCTTGGATATGGACGCGACGTCGGCTCTTTGTGCCGAAGCAAGTGCCGATGAGATGGTCGCGCCGGCCAACTTTAACGGCGGCGGCCAGATCGTCATCGCCGGCACGAAACGCGGCATTGAACGTGCCATGTTTCTGGCCAAGGAACGCGGCGCAAAACGGGTGCTGGATCTGCCGGTCAGCGCCCCGTTTCACTGCCCGTTGATGAAGCCGGCGGCTGAAGGTCTGGAAGCGCTTTTGCGCGATGTTTCCGTGCAGCCATTAAAGATCGGTGTCGTCACCAATGTCGAAGCCGAAGTCAATCGGAACTCGGACCGTGTCAAATCGTTGTTGGTCGAGCAGGCGACTCAGCCCGTCCGGTGGGAGGAATCGGTCAAGAAGCTTGACGAACTCGGATTTCGCAAGGTGATCGAAGTCGGCCCAGGAAAGGTGCTCAGAGGCCTGATCAAGCGCATCGAGCCGGCCATGACAGTGGAAAACTTCGATTTGCCCCAGGATCTACCTAAAGTGCTGGCGCTAATGCAATCATGACGCTCGCGGATCAAGTTGCCGTTGTCACTGGCGCCAGCCGCGGTATCGGGCGCGCAATCGCGCTGTCCTTGGCGAGAGCCGGCGCTTACGTCGTACTGAACTATCGCGGTAACCAAGTGGCGGCGGATGCCAGTCTCGCAGCCATCATCGAGCAAGGTGGGCGTGGCGAGCTCGCTCGATTTGACGTCGCCGACGAAAGCGAAATCGAGCAGGCGGTCAAAAAAATCGTTGACGGTCATAACAAAATTGATATTCTCGTCAACAATGCCGGGGTAACCACCGATAATCTGTTGATGCGAGTCTCAGCTGTCGACTGGGAGAAGGTTGTCGGCACCAATCTGAAGGGAACGATTCTCTGCACTAAAGTTGTTTCCCGCCACATGATCCGCCAACGCTCTGGCAGGATTCTCAATATGTCATCAGTGGCGGGCCAGATGGGCAATGCCGGCCAATCGCTTTACGCCGCTTCCAAGGCGGGAATTATTGGGTTTACCAAGACGATTGCACGGGAACTGGCTTCTAGAAGTGTTACGGCGAATGTCATCGCTCCCGGACTTATCGAGACGGATATGACGGCGAAGCTCTCGGAGCAGCAGCGGGAGAAATTTCTTCAGCTCATTCCACTCGGACGTTTTGGCACTTGCCAGGAAGTCGCCGACATGGTTGTATTCCTCGCGGGGGAAAAAGCCGGCTACATTACTGGCCAAGTGTTTGGCATTAACGGCGGGTTATACATGTAGGATTCTGAAGCAGGAGGTATGTGAAAGATGGCGGCATCCGTTCAGGCTAGGGTCAAAGAGATCGTCTGCGAGCAACTGGGGGTCAGCGCCGATGAGGTGACCCCGGAGGCGTCGTTCATCGAAGACTTGGGAGCGGACTCACTCGACATCGTCGAACTGGTGATGGCGCTCGAGGAAGAGTACGAGATGGAAATCTCGGATGAGGATGCGGAAAAGATTAAAACCGTTCAGGACGTGATCAGCTACATTGAGGCGCATCGCTAGCAGTTTGTCGCTTCTCCGCGGCGCATCGCCGCAGTCTGATCGGCCGAGCAATCGCTTCAGTTATTCACCTAAATCGCAGGGTCGTGGACGCGTTCTCCACGTCCTGCGATTTTCTTTATCGACGGCCTGGGAACTTAGGAGAGAACGGCACAGGATTACGGAATCATGATTGCCTTCGGTTGCGATCACGGCGGCGTCGAGCTCAAGGATTTTCTCGTTGTTCACTTGCGCTCGAAGAGTATCGACGTGCAAGACCATGGAACCTTTGACCGGCAGTCGGTGGACTATCCGGATTACGCGCGCGAAGTGGCGCAGCGGGTCGTCTCCGGCGAGGCGGATCGAGGCGTGCTCATTTGCACCAGTGGTATTGGCATGTCCATCGCCGCAAACAAATATCCCGGCATCCGCGCCGCGCTCGTCCAGGATCTCGAAGGCGCGCGCTCCAGCCGCGAGCACAACGACGCCAATATCCTGGTGCTGAGCGGCGCCAAAATCGAGCCGGCGCTGGCGCTGCAAATCGTCGAGACCTGGCTCTCGACTCCGTTTGCCGGCGGACGCCATCAGCGGCGGCTGGATAAAATCGCCCAAGTCGAGCTCGCTCTCGGCACGACGCTGGGCGGCGAATCCAAAAAGAACGCGAAGGTGACTATGTCATTTCTCGAAGCGACCGATCCGAAAGTTTATGCAGCGATTCAAAAAGAGACCCGACGGTTGGAAGACAACTTGGAGTTGATCGCCTCTGAGAACGTCGTCAGTGAGGCGGTGTTGGAAGCGCAGGGCTCTGTGATGACCAACAAGTATGCGGAAGGGTATCCCGGAAAACGCTATTACGGCGGCTGCGAGTTCGTGGACGAAGTGGAATCCCTTGCCATTGCCCGAGCGCAGGAATTGTTCGGCGCCGATCATGCTAACGTGCAGCCGCACTCCGGCTCCCAGGCGAATATGACCGTCTATCTATCGGTGCTGAAACCGGGAGATACTTACCTGGGAATGAATCTCGCCCACGGCGGTCATCTTTCGATGGGAAGTCCCGTCAATTTCTCTGGATTCATTTATAAGGTCATTCCCTATGGGGTGTCGGAAAAAAGCGAAACCATCGATTACGACGAGTTGGAGCGGCTGGCAAAGGAGCATCGTCCGAAGTTGATTGTCGCGGGTGCCAGCGCTTACCCGCGCATTATCGACTACGCCCGTTTTCGAAACATCGCCGACGAGGTCGGGGCGCTCCTGATGGTCGATATGGCGCATATTGCGGGGCTCGTTGCCGCAGGATTGCACCCGAGCCCAGTGCCCTACGCCGACTTCGTCACGACGACAACGCACAAGACGCTCAGGGGGCCACGCGGTGGCATGGTGCTGTGCAAAGCCGAGCATGCCAAGACCGTCGACAGCAAAGTATTTCCAGGCATGCAAGGCGGTCCGCTGATGCACGTGATTGCCGCCAAAGCCGTGGCATTGAACGAAGCGCTGAGTCCCGAATTCAAACTCTACCAGCAGCAGATCGTCAAAAACGCTCAGGCACTCGCAAAAGGGTTAATGAACAAAGGTTTCCGGCTCACCTCGGACGGCACCGACAATCACTTGATGCTGGTAGACCTGAGAAAATCGGAGCTGACAGGAAAAGTCGCTCAAGAGAGTCTCGATAAGGCGCGCATCACGGTCAATCGCAACGCGGTGCCCTTCGATACGCGCTCGCCTTTTGTCACCAGCGGGATTCGGATCGGAACTCCGGCGGTCACAACTCGCGGCATGCAAGAAAACGAAATGACTGCAATTGCGGACTTCATTTCGCGAGCGTTGCGCCATGTGAATGATGACTCGGTGCTACGCGCCATCGGTGATGAAGTGGGGGAGTTGTGCAAGAAGTTCCCAGTTTATCCGCACCGTTTGGCTAAGCGGAAGGCCGAGGAGAAACGATAGAGAATGGAAGATAGTACGTTTTCAATCCCCCAGCCTCGATCTTCGGTTAATCCATGAAATGTCCCTACTGCCATGAGACGGAAAATCGCGTGATCGATTCCCGTCTGAGCAAAGACAACAACATGATTCGCCGCCGTCGGGAGTGCGGGCGCTGCAATCGCCGGTTTACCACCTATGAGCGCGTTGAGGAGATGATGCCACTGGTGGTTAAGAAAGACGGCCGGCGCGAAAGCTACGACCGGTTGAAGATTATCAATGGCTTGCGGCGCGCTTGTGAAAAGCGACCGGTAAGCATCAACACCATCGAAACGATCGCCGATCGGATCGAGCGGGCGGTACAAGAGCGGGGCGAAAAGGAAGTTCCCAGCTCCGTGATCGGGGAGACTCTCATGCGCGAGCTGCACGATACCGACCCGGTGGCTTACGTCCGTTTCGCTTCCGTGTACCGTTCGTTCAAGGACATCAATGAGTTCATGGTCGAGCTCGAAGAGCTCTTGAAAGAACGCAAAGGACTGCCGTCCAGCAGATCGGCGCAACCGCGGCAAAAAAGGGAATAACGTCCTTGGCCGACGCACCGCCGCGCGCTCGAGACGAATTCTATATGCGCCGGGCCTGTCGGCTCGCCTTGAAAGGCGCCGGCAGGACTAGCCCCAATCCAATGGTCGGTGCGGTGCTCGTGCGGTCTGGTCAGGTGGTGGGCTCAGGGTATCATCATTTTGCCGGCGCCGACCATGCGGAAATCGTCGCGCTTAAGCGTGCCGGCAGAAAAGCTCGCGGCGCAACGTTATATCTGACCCTCGAGCCCTGCAGCCACTACGGCCGCACACCGCCCTGCGTCGACGCTGTGATCCGCGCGGGCATCAGAGAGGTCGTCTGCGGCACACGGGATCCGAATCCGTTAGTGGCAGGGCGCGGCTTTAGGCAGCTCCGGCGTGCCGGAGTGATTGTTCGCAGCGGAATTCTTGAGCCGCAATGTCGGATGCTGATCGAGTCGTTCGCCAAATTCATCACCCAGCGATTACCGTTTGTCACCTTGAAACTGGCGGCAAGCTTGGATGGCAAGATCGCCGTCGCCAGCGGTGACGCGCGCTGGATCAGCGGTGCGGAGTCGCGTCGCGCTGTGCATGGACTCCGAAGCAGGCTCGACGCGGTGGTGATTGGATCGGGAACCCTAAAGGCAGACGACCCGCAACTGACCTGCCGGATTGAGGGGGGACGAAATCCCTGGCGGGTCGTGTTGGACAGCCGGTTAAGTATTTCCTTGTTGGCACAAATTCTTCATCAGAAAGATCCCGATAAAACAATTATTGTCTCAACCGCCGGCGCGCCCGCAGCCAAGGCGCGCGCCATCGAAGCGCTGGGCGCCCGCGTATGGCGGTTTCCAGGCGGCAGGGGCGGCGTGCCGTGGTTCCCCGTGCTGCGAAAATTGGCAGCGATGGGCGTGGTGAATGTCTTGATCGAAGGCGGCGCGAAGGTCGCCGCGTCGGCGCTGCAGGAAAAGGTGGTGGACAAAGTTATTTTCTTTTACGCGCCGAAGATCATTGGCGGGGATGGGGTCGCAATGATCGGCGATTTGGGTATTCGCCGTGTCAGACAAGCGCTAGAGCTTGAGGATCTGAGGTCTGCGAAATCCGGCGAGGATCTCTTGGTGACTGGCTATTTGAGGCGCGCAAAATCACCGCGCCGATGATTGCCAGCGGACGATTTAGCTTATGTTTACTGGGTTAATCGAAGACCTCGGCAAAATCACCGCGCTGCGGATTGAACGTGATGCGGCTGTGTTGACGGTGGCAACCAAACTGCCGGTGGGCAGGATGGCGCGCGGCGCGAGCATCGCTGTGAATGGTGCCTGTCTGACGGTTGTCAGAAAGACAGCCAAGGCCTTCACCGTGGACGTTTCGCCGGAAACTTTGCAACGGACGAGCTTGCAGCAATTGGCGGTGGGTAGCCCCGTCAATCTCGAGCGTCCCATGCGTCTTACTGATCGTCTCGGCGGCCACCTCGTCACTGGACACGTAGACGGCATCGCCAAGATCGTAGAGATGAGCACAAAAGGCGAGTTTACGATGATAAGCTTCGCCGTCCCGGCTCCGATGACTCCATTGCTGGTGCGCAAAGGCTCCGTTGCTGTCGATGGAATCAGTTTGACGATCAACGATGTCCGGCGCGATCGATTCTCCGTCGCCATCATTCCTTATACTTTGCAGCACACGAATTTGCGCGCTCGTAGGGTTGGTGATAAAGTCAACATCGAAACTGATCTTATCGGCAAGTACGTGCAAAATTTATTGCAGCGGCGCGAATAGTTTCTATATCACGCCGCCTGTCCACAGCGTCGATCGATCCCATGTCCATCGCAAGCGTCGAGGAAGGCATTGAAGAAATCCGGCGTGGCCGGATGGTGATTCTCGTCGACGAGGATGCGCCCGAAAGCGACGGCTTTTTTTGTCTCGCAGCGGAAAAGATCGACGCTCAAAGCGTCAATTACATGCTCCATCATGGTCGCGGCATTATTTACGTGACCTTAACCGATGAGCGGATTCGCGAACTGGGCATACCGATGGTTCCGGAGGAAAACAGCCGGCTCGGTGGTCTGCTTTGCGGTGCCTCGTTTTCTGTTCGTCTCGAAGGGGTACACGGCGTTTCCGCCGAGGGGCGCGCGCACACAATCAAAGCTGTGATCGCCGACGAAACCAGGCACGAAGACCTGGTCATTCCTGGCCACGTTCAGCCGCTGCAGGCGCGCAGCGGCGGTGTGCTGGCGCGCTCGGGGCGAACCGATGCCTCTGTGGACTTCGCTCGGCTCGCGGGCTTCAAACCGGCAGGAGTGATTTGCCAGATCCTCGCCGACGACGGCTCGGTTGCTTTACTTCCGACCTTGGCGCGGCTCGCTCACCAGGAAGATCTCAAGATCGTCTCGGTTGCCAGCTTAATCGCCTATCGGTTGCGTAATGAAAGCTTGGTTCGGCGGGTGGCCGAAGAAGAGTTTCCTACGATCCATGGCGGCATGTACCGGGCCATTGTCTATCGCAACGAAGTCGATGGGCTCGAGCACATGGCGTTGGTCAAAGGAGATATCGCTGGCGCCGAGCCGGTGTTGGTCCGTGTGCATTCCGAATGTCTTACCGGGGACGTTTTTGGCTCGGAACGCTGCGATTGCGGCGATCAGATCCGACAGTCCCTACGCTTGATCGACGAGCGCGGTTTGGGTGTGCTGATTTACATGCACCAGGAAGGGCGCGGTATTGGCTTGACCAACAAGATTAGGGCCTATGCGCTGCAGGATCAGGGACGCGACACGGTGGAAGCCAATCTCGAATTGGGTTTTAAAGAAGACTTGCGCGACTACGGTATCGGCGCACAAATACTGCGCGACCTGCGCGTGGAAAAAGTCGCCTTGCTGACCAACAATCCCCGCAAGATCACCGGTTTGCAAATATACGGCGTGAACATTGCGGAGCGCGTACCGCTGGAAATTCCGCCGCGCGACAGCAATATTCATTATCTGCGCACCAAGCAAGTGAAACTCGGCCATCTGCTTTCAAACCTCGAGGCAAAGCCGGCCAAGCACTGAATCAGACGCTTGCCGAACTTCTGAGTCCATGCCTTTGATCATTGAAGGAAAGAAGCAGGCGCGCGGGCTCAAGCTCGGTATTGTCGTGAGCCGCTATAACCAGTTTATCACCGAAAAACTTCTGGCCGGCGCTCTCGAGGCTTTTACAAGCAACGGCGGTGACGATGAGAACCTCACGGTGGTGCACGTTCCCGGCGCCTTCGAAATTTCCATCGTTGCTGACAAAATGGCGGCCAGCGGGCGATTCGACGGTCTGGTTTGTCTCGGTGCGGTGATCCGCGGGGATACACCACATTTCGATTATGTTTGTGATGCGGTAACCGCGGGCATAGGCGAGGCGGTGCGCGCACACAAGCTGCCCATCGGCTTCGGTGTGCTGACGACCGATGATGTGCAGCAAGCGATGGACCGGGCAGGAAGCAAGGATGCGAATAAGGGTTACGAAGCGCTCTTGACCGTTCTCGAAATGATCAGTGTCATTCGGCAACTCTCTTGAAGTTTTTTGCCGCACAGAAATCAGGGTCGCTCTTGTCGGAAAATCAAGAAAGTCTTACGCCGGGCCACACGGCCAAGGGTAATCGGCGCAAGGGACGCGAGCTGGCGCTCCAGGCACTATACCAAATTGCAATCACCGGCGATGCATCAGCGGGCGCGGTGGATCTGTTTCTGCAACATTTCGAGGGTGGTCCCCAGCCCAAGGAGTTTGCCCGCCGTTTGGTTTCCGGGGTGGTCAGTCAAACGGCGGAACTCGATAAGATCATCGCGGAATGCACGGAAAATTGGAAACTGCCGCGCCTGGCGAAGGTCGATCTGGAAATTATTCGGATCGCCGCCTACGAACTGCTCTTCTGCCCGGACATTCCTGCAAACGTCAGCTTGGATGAAGCCATTGAGATAGCCAAGCGGTTCGGCAGCGCCGAGTCAGCCACTTTCATCAATGGTGTTTTGGACCATGTGGCGCGCGCGAAAATCAGCAAGCCCTGATCAGCCATGGAAGAGCGGTATCAACCTGAAGCCCTAGAGCGAAAATGGCAAACACTCTGGGAATCGGAGCAGGCGTTTCGCGTCCAGGCGCAACCGAACAAGCCGAAATATTACGTCCTCGAGATGTTTCCCTATCCATCTGGCCGCATCCACATGGGCCACGTGCGCAATTATTCCATCGGCGACGTGGTGGCGCGCTATAAGCGGATGTGCGGCTTCAACGTGCTCCACCCGATGGGGTGGGATGCTTTCGGCTTACCGGCGGAGAATGCGGCGATCGAACGGGGTGTTCATCCTCAGGCGTGGACCGATGAAAACATTCTTTACATGAAGAATCAGCTCAAGCGCATGGGACTCTCGTACGACTGGGAACGCGAGATCGCCACTTGCACGCCGGAATACTATCGATGGAATCAATGGATTTTTCTCCAGTTCTTTAAGAAGGACTTGGCGTACAAAAAAAACTCGTTTGTGAATTGGTGTCCCTCGTGCGAGACCGTATTGGCGAACGAGCAGGTGATCGATGGGCATTGCTGGCGCTGCGATTCGGCAGTGACTCAGAAAGAGCTCGAGCAGTGGTTTTTTCGAATTACCGAGTATGCCGAAGAATTGCTGCGTGATTTGGAGCAGCTCCCCGGTTGGCCCGACAAAGTACTCATCATGCAGCGGAACTGGATCGGCAAATCGGTCGGCGCAGAAATCGATTTTCCTTTGGTTGGACGTGAGGGGGCGCTGCGTATTTTTACCACGCGCCAGGATACTATTTTCGGCGCGACCTTCGTTTCGCTCGCTGTGGAACATCCGATGGCGCTCAGTCTCGCGTCGGGTACGTCGCAAGCATTGGCGGTCAGAAACTTTGTCGATCGCTTCAAAGACATCAGCCAGACAAACCGCGGCGCCGAGGAAGGCGAAAAAGAAGGAGTCTTCACCGGCGCTTACTGTACGAATCCGTTTACTCAACAGAACATTCCCATTTATCTCGCCAACTTCGTGCTGATGGAATACGGCACCGGCGCCGTTATGGCCGTGCCGGCACACGATCAGCGGGATTTTGAATTCGCCAAAAAATATCGCCTGCCCATCCGCGTGGTGATTCAACCGGCGAACCAGAAGCTCGATGCCGAGGGCTTGAGCGAGGCGTACGTTGATGACGGCGTGATGGTGGACAGCGGCGAGTTTTCCGGTTTGGCGAGCTCGGTCGGGAAGGAGCAAATCGCCGCCTATGCAGAAGCCAACGGCTTGGGCAAAAAAGCGATTCGCTACCGATTGCGCGATTGGGGTGTATCGCGACAGCGTTACTGGGGCACGCCGATACCGATTATTTACTGCAATCGATGTGGCACGGTTCCTGTTCCTGAAGACCAATTGCCGGTCAAACTTCCCGATGATGTGCCGTTTACGGGAAAAGGCGGTTCGCCACTGAGCGAAAGCAAAAGCTTTGTCGAAGTAGACTGTCCACAATGTGGAGGCCGAGCGCGGCGCGAAACCGACACCATGGACACCTTCGTCGATTCGTCATGGTATTTTCTCCGATATGTATCTCCCCATGAGACCCATGCGCCGTTTGACAAGCGTCAGGCCGACTACTGGATGGCGGTCGATCAATATATCGGCGGGGTCGAGCACGCGGTGCTGCATCTCTTGTATGCGCGCTTTTTTACCAAGGCCTTGCGCGATCTTGGCCTGACCCAAACCGGCGAGCCGTTCACCAATTTGCTCACGCAGGGGATGGTGTCGAAGGAGACCTATCGCTGTCCCGAACACGGCTGGTTGTTTCCCGGAGAGCCGGTCGGCTCCGAAAAGGACGGATGGAAATGTCCGCAGTGCGGCCGGCCCGTGGAAAAGGGGCGGGTCGAGAAAATGTCCAAGTCGAAGAAAAACATCATCGACCCGGAAGATTTGGTCAATCTGTACGGCGCCGATACGGCCCGTTTGTTCACGCTCTTTGCTGCACCGCCGGAAAAAGATCTGGAATGGAGCGATCAGGGCGTGGAGGGCGCCTATCGCTTTCTCTCCCGGCTCTGGCGCTTCGTTTACCAGCATCGGGCGATCTGGTCGAGCATTGCCAACAACGGCGCGCCCGGCGAGTTAACCGCGGAACTCCGGGAGCTACACCGGATGATTCATCGGACTATAAAGAAAGTCACCGACGACATCGACGGCAGGTTTCATTTTAATACGGCGATCGCCGCGATCATGGAATTGTTCAACGCGCTGAGTGCGGTAGGGTCCGGATCCGACAGCGCCAAGACAGTGGTCAAAGAAGGCGTGGAGACGATCATTGCGTTGCTCATGCCCTTTGTCCCGCACGTTGCGCACGAGTTGTGGCAGCAATTGGGACATAACGATGGGTCTCTCGAAACTGCTTGGCCGGCCTATTCCGAAGATGCGCTGGTGGAAGAACAGTTATTGATCGTCGTCCAAGTGAACGGAAAAATACGGGGAAAAATCACCGTTCCGGCCGAGGTCACTCAAGAATATATTGAGAGGAACGCGCTGGCGGATCCTAAAGTAATCGGTTTCATCGAAGGTAGGACCGTGCGCCGCGTGGTTTACGTGCCGCGCCGGCTCGTCAACATTGTCGTGGAGGGATGACTGTGGAACAACTTCACAAAGCCGTACGGTCGTCGAGAGTTCGGCTGGGGCTGTTGGCTCTGTCGCTGGCCTGCGGGTGCGGCTACCAGTTTGTTGGGGAAAGCTCCTTGCTGCCGAAGGACGCGCACAGCATTTACGTGGAGCCGTTTATCAACCGCAGCCGCGATGTCGGCCTTGACAAAGAGTTGACCACCGCAACGCGTGGAGAGTTTTATCGGCGTGGCGAGCTCCGGGTTGTCGACACGCCCGAACAGGCGGATATCATACTTGCTGGCACGATCCGGTCCCTGGACAGCACGGTTGCAACCGTGAACCGCGAGGACGAGGTTTTGCAGTATGAGGCGGTGATGATTCTGGACGTAACGGTGCGGCGGCGGGAGCCCGACCAAATTTTATGGCGCGGCCAGGCTGTGCGGCTCAATCAGATTTATGGTGGCTCCAGAGCGGCCGTCGTGACCACATCCTCGGAATTTCGCACCGGGACATTAAATGCATCGGACGTGCAGCGCATGACCGATATCCAGCTCACCGAAGCCGAGCGGGGAGCTGTTCGGGCGCAATTGATGGAGCAGTTCGCCAGGGAACTCCGCCAGAGAATTGTCGAAACGTTCTGAACGCGAACAGCCGATCGGGCCGACCGCCGCTAGCTGCGGCTTAAGCGGAAGCCCGTGCGGCGGAACGGGAAAGGCGAGACAACCAACGGGATGCGGTATTGCGTTTGATAATGCCTTTGCTCACGGCTTTACAAAGGGCTTTATTCACTACCGTGATTTGTGTTCGAGCCTCGTCGCCGTTCTGCGCTTCGATGGCGCGATGAACCCGTTTGATCAGAGTTCTCAGACGCGACTTGGTTTCGATGTTACGGGCGCGCTTTTTTAAGCTTTGACGATGCCTCTTAATAGCCGACCTATGCGTGATCAAGAATTTCCCTCCAATAAACGGTTCCATTTTCTTAACATCGCCGTACGCATGTGTCAACGAATCGGTGCAGTCCTTATTGCACGGAGGATCTGACCGTCCGGGCCGGCGTAAGTGATTTCACCGCTGAAGGCCTACGAAGTAGCGTCGGAGTTTCAGTGCGCTCTTGCTCCGGAGTCGTGTCCGACTGAAAATTTTTAAGTTCTTAAATTAATGAACTTTCGTTCGCTAGTAAATTAGGCAAAACGCTCCGCTCCGCGATTTTTGGCCTTGTGCGGCATGCTCGTGCCGGGTTATCAACAATTTATTAACATTCTGCTGTCAAATTAAAGCGGCTCTTCCTAGTGTGACCGCACTGCAGAACTCAGTCGCCTTCGCAGACTCATAAGCCGATCGTGGGCATGTTGCGCATGGTCCGTTCAGATGCCAATAGGAGGATTAAACGCGACAGCGAAATGCGCTTTGGCCGGAAGCGCGCGCGGAAGATTTCCGCAGCGCTGGAATCGAGCGGAAAACTGAGGCGATTAGGCCGTTTCTGTGCTTGAATCTTAAATCCACATGTGCGATACAAAATGCTTAACAGACAAAGATTTAAGTGTGACGGGAAAGGAGGTGAACTAAGGATGGGAAAGAAACTCGTATCGTTGTCAGCAGTCACCCTCTTCGCTTTTACTTTGACGTTTGTGGGCTGCGGTAAGAAGGAAGAACCAGCTCCGCCGCCGCCTCCGCCAGCGCCAGCTCCGGCGGCGCCTGCGGAACCTGCGGCACCAGCGGGTGATACTAAAGCGGGTGAGCCTATGAAGGATACAACTCCAGCTCCTGATAAGGCGCCCGAGCAAAAAGACGAGGCGAAAACCAAATAGGGCCATTCACCTTATAGGTTTTACAACCAAAAAAGGGGAAGGGTTTGAACCCTTCCCCTTTTTTGCAATTTTCGTTTCCGATTCTGTGGCGCGCGATTCTCAAATGACTCTGACGGAGCATCTCGAGGATCTCCGCTGGTGCCTGCTTAAGTCAGCTCTCGCCATCGTCATTGCCGCAGGCGGATCTTACTTTTTTTCCGAGCCGATTTTTAATTTCATCGTCGCGCCGCTCCGGCAAAATCTCAAGCCGGGTCAAAATCTGATCGGCACCAGTGTGACGGAGGCGTTCTTTGTCGAGATAAAAGTCGCTTTGGCGGCGGGCATTCTTTTTTCGTGCCCGGTTATTTTTTATCAGATTTGGCGTTTTGTCGCGCCCGGTTTATCCAAGCACGAACGGAAATGGGTCGTACCCTTCGTATTTTGCGCGACGTTGTTCTTCGTTGCCGGTGCGAGCTTCTGCTATCGGTTCGTTTTACCTGTGGCATTTGGCTATTTCATCGAACAGTACGAAACCATGGGCGTGAGTCCCGCGATCCGGATTGGCGATTATTTTACGTTTTTCTTTCGCATGGTGGGGGCATTTGGACTCACTTTCGAGCTACCGGTGTTTACTTTTTTTCTGGTCCGGATCGGCGTCTGGGATTACCACTTCATGCTGCGCTCGTTCCGTTATGCGATCGTGCTCATCTTTATCATTGCGGCGGTCTTGACGCCGACTCCCGATGTGATTAATCAGTGTCTTTTGGCCGGTCCCATGTTGCTGCTCTATCTGCTCAGCATCGGAGTCGCCTATGTGTGGCGCAAACCAGCATGAATTTACTCGATTAGGGATGAGGAGGATTAATGATTTCGTTTGTGATTGCGATCAGCTGTCTGTCTTTGGTGTTCGCGGTTTTTTTGGCTCGTTATGTGATCCGGCGAGATGCCGGGACAGCGCAAATGCAAGAAATCTCGAATGCGATCAAAGAAGGCGCCGAGGCGTTTTTATCGCGGCAGAACCGCACGATCATCAGCTTGTCCGCGGTGCTCGCCGCGTTGATATTTGTCCTTTACGCTTTTGTTCGCACTCCCAGTCCCGCCGACCCTGTGCCGCCGGTGCAATTGGCTTTTTGGACAACTCTCTCTTTCATACTCGGGGCGGCCTGCTCCGTGATCGCCGGTTACATCGGTATGTGGGTTTCGATTCGTTCCAATATTCGCACCGCCTCCGCCGTTCGCTCTAGCCTCAATGACGGCCTGCAGATTGCGCTCCGCGGTGGCGCCGTATCGGGTTTGTTCGTCGTCGCCATGAGTTTGTTGGGCGTCGGTGGACTGTATGCGCTCTTGGAAGCGCTCGGACACGATCCTCAGAAGATTCCGTTCACGATCGTCGGCTACGGCTTCGGCGCCTCCTTCGTCGCTCTGTTCGCGCAGCTCGGCGGTGGAATCTATACGAAAGCCGCGGATGTGGGAGCTGATCTGGTCGGCAAAGTCGAAGCTGGAATTCCGGAAGACGACCCGCGCAATCCCGCCGTGATCGCAGATCTCGTCGGCGACAACGTGGGTGACTGCGCCGGTCGCGGCGCCGATTTGTTCGAATCCACGGCCGCGGAAAACATCGGCGCGATGATCCTCGGTGTCGGCTTGTTCCCATACTTCGGGTTAAGAGGCATTATGTTTCCGCTGGTGGCGCGGGCTTTCGGACTGCTTGCGTCCATCGTCGGGGTCATGGTGGTCAAATGCAAGGAAACCGAAGATCCCATGTCGGCGCTCAACCGAGGCTACTATGTGACCAGCGCGCTGGCGATCGTCGGGTTTTTTATTTCCGCTAAGTGGCTGCTTGCGGTTGATGCGGGCGCGCACCCGGAAGCGACGTCGGCGTGGCTCTATTTTTTCTGGTGCGGTGTCATCGGCATATTGATGGCGCAGGCATTCGTCTACATCACTCAATACTATACCGAAGCGAAATATCGTCCGGTGAAAA
>DATBEY010000078.1:0-7296 GCA_036558765.1 Binatia bacterium
CTCACAAAAGATGAGAGCCGAGGCACTCGTGCTATCCAATGGAGCCCCGTTGTACGACTGAGGGAAATGGCGAGCCTCGATTTGACATAAGAGTTCCTGATAAATACGCTCCAAAAGAACCACGAGCTTCTCTTATGAAAACTCCGATCAGCGCAAAATCCCGCAGTGCTACGGCCCGGCCCCTTTGCAAAAGGGGGCTATTGGAGGATTTCTCGGCGTTGGTCCCGACCACTGCGGCTCATTTTCATGCGCGGTGTTGTACCGATTGATACATGAATTACTCTGTAGCGAGGCAAACTGATGGCTGAAACAGAGCTGTTGAACCGAATGTACCACGCGATCATCGAATGGTTCATCGAGAATGGCCGCGCTCCCCACTACGTCGAGTTGGCGCACCGGCTAGGCCTGCCTGCGGAAGAAACGCGTGGCACCCTACGGGAGCTGGTCGGTATGGGCCTGCCGGGAGTCTGGCAGCATCCGGGCACGGATTACATCGAATCATTCGCGCCGTTCGCCAATTTGCCGACCCAGTATTTGATCACAATTCGACGACGACAACGCTGGTACGGCCAGTGAGGATTTGAGTCGCTGGCAGTCTGCTGGCTTTTTCCCAAACAGGAAGTGCGTATTGATTGTCCCTGTCTCGACTGTGGCGAGCCGATACGCGTGCGGATGCGGGACGGCGAGTTGTTATCCGTTGACCCGCCGGGCACGGTTGGCCACGCAAACATTGCGTACGGGCGTTGGCGCGAGGACATAGCACGCGCGTGAAGCCAGATGAACCTCTTCCGGTCGGAAGAGCACGTGCGGCGGTGGGCGCTTTTTGATCCGGCGAGCGAGGATGGGATCCGACCAGTGGCGGAGTTTGCCGTTCTCTTTGGCCTGCCGATGTTCCGAGAGCGCTCGGCGCCCGATTACGTGCAGCGTTTGCCCGCGCTGCGCGACGAACGCTTGGCCGCTTCGGAACGCTTCGCCAAAGGCTCGAGCTTCTGGGCCGTCCCTTCACGGTCGTAAAATTCACCCGCCAGGGGCACTGCTATACGCATTCCAATGAAGCAGGAAGGGATCAGGTCATATGTTGATCTTGAGCAATGAAGAAATCGAATCGCTGCTTACGGTGGGTTTGGCACTGAAGTCGCTGGAACGAGCCTACATTGGTCAAGCACAAGGCACAGCGGTCAATCGGCCGCGCAGCGACCTTTATCTTCCCGGTATTCGTGAAGGTAGCGCGTACGCTTTTAAAACCATGGAAGGCGGATTGACTGAATCAAAGATCGTGGCGTTGCGTTTGAATTCGGACACCATTCGCTGGCAGCAGCGCGAGAATCGCGTGGTGAAAGACAAACTGCCGACTGCGCCGGGAAAGAAGTGGGTGGGATTAATTCAGCTTTTTTCCGCGGAAACTGGTGAGCCGCTGGCGATGTTCCCGGATGGCGTGATTCAAAGAATGCGCGTAGCGGTGACGAGTGCGCTGGCGGCGAGAGAGATGGCGCGCCAAGATGCGGCGGTCATGGCGATCTTCGGTTCAGGCTGGCAGGCCGGCGCTCACGTGCCGGCATTTTGCGCCGTCCGCAAGCTCAAGAAAATCAACGCTTACAGCCCCACCCAAGCGAACTGCGAAAAATTCGCCAAGGAAATGGAAAGGCTCGTCGGAATTCCGGTGGAACCGATGACCTCGCCGGCAGAAGCAGCCAAGAATGCGGACATGCTGGTGGCGGCGACCAACGCTATCACCCGGGTGATCGAGCCGGAGTGGATGAAGCCCGGCGTCCATGCCACGTGTGTAAAGGACTGCGAGTTGGGCGAAGAAACTATCCGCAAGGCTGACCGCGTGGTGATTCACGCGCGCAATTTCGCGCCGGAAAATTACATTGCCGGTTTCGGCGATGAAAAGATCGCGGCTCACGATCCAGTGGATTTCATCCGTGGCGCGAAGAAATCTGCCCGCGAAACTGCGCCGGCGCCGCTCTGGGCGACAGCGCCGGAGCTGAAAGATGTTATGGGTGGCCGCGTCCCCGGACGAAAATCTGCCGACGAAGTGACTTGCTTTATCAACAACATCGGGCTCGGCATTCAGTTCGCCGCGGTCGGCAGCGCGATCTATTCCGAAGCCAAAGCTAAAGGTATCGGCAAAGAAATCCCCACGGATTGGTTTTTGGAGTCGGTGCATCCGTGAGCCAATCTTGCCGCTGGCCTACGGCTACGTGATCGCGAGTAGCAGCGTGCCCGGGCGACGCAGGCCATCGGGGTTGTCGTAACAATCAATCGCCCTAGAGGAGAGTAACTATGCCATTTGATTATTTGCCCGTGTTCGCCGAAAAAGCTGCTGGCAAACCGGTGCGCAAGCTGGTGCATCCGTCGCAGAAAGCCTGGCATCCGTTAGTACGGGACTTGACCTCGGCAAGGATTGCACTGCTGACGAGTGCCGCGGTTCGAACGCCCGACCAACCACGATTTGTGCCCCCCGAGGATACGAGTTATCGGGCAATTCCTGCCGAGCCGGATTCGACGGATCTCGTTATGGATCACAGATCGCCGCTCGGTCTCACTCTTCGCCGGGATCCGGAAGTTGTCTTTCCAAGGGCTGCTCTCATATCTCTGGCAAAACGTGGTCTCATCGCGGGTTATGCTTCGAGCCATTTCTCTTTTGTCGGCGGTACACGAAATCACTACGGAGTTGAACAAGAGCTTGCCCCCGGATTGGCGGGGGAGCTCAAAAAAGAAAACGTGAACCTCGCATTGTTGGTCCCGTTCTGACCCTATTGTCACGAGACCGTCGGTCTCCTCGCCAATGGCATTGAGAAAGAAGGTATTCCGACGTTAGTGATTGGTACTGTCCGCGACATCATGGTCGAAGTTCGTTCGCCGCGGGCTGTGTTTGTTGACTATCCGGCGGGTCGCACGTTCGGCCCGCCAAAAGAGCCCGAGCACCACGAGAGGATACTGGCGGCAGCTCTGCACGAGCTGCCCTTTTTCACCGAATGGGGACAGATCCGCAATCTTCCGTTCGAGTGGGAGTCAGGCAACCAGCCTTCCTGGCAGACTTTGCGGGAGGAGCTGCTGAGACCTCCTTTGACCGGAGCGCCAGTAGAAGAACTAATACGATTGAGAAACCCTAGCCTGCCGCCATGAATTTCTGAAGGGAAAACGGAATGGAACGCGCCGTCGGGCGCCGATGCTAGAACCACGCGAATTGTTCAGATGGGCCGGCTCTTTCCACCCCCACGGGATGGAACGTTCGAAACAGATTTGATGAAACCAATCGAAGGATGACGAAAACGTCACTCATTGGATTTGCCAGCCTGATCGTAGATCCTCATATTTCCATGGTGGATCTCTCCGGATTCGGAGATGATTAGCCTATGCTGCTGGTGAGGCCCAAATCGCAAGAATCGAGGTCATGATATGTCGGAGATTCTGTTTAGACCCATTGGGCAGGTGCGAACTCGAGCTTCGGAAAGCGACGTTCGGCGCGAAAGCAAAGAGATCGAAGCGGAATTGGAAATCTTTCCCGAATTCGAAGCGGCTCTGGAGGGAATAGACGGCTATTCACATCTGTTCGTCCTCGGCTATTTCAATAAGCTCAGGCCCGATCAAATAGGTCCGCTCCAAGTGAAACCGGTACGACTCGTGAATCGAGGATTCAAGCTGGAAGAGCTTCCAGTTCTCGGTGTATTCGCGCTTGATTCACCCACCCGCCCGAATCCAATCGGACTCACGCTGGTGCGGCTCATGAGCCGGGAAGGTCGCCGTCTCAAGGTAAAGGGAATCGACTTTTTTGACGGGACGCCGATTCTCGACATCAAGGCTTATCGGCCGGAGTACCGAGCGGACGAGTTTGACGTCCCGGAATGGTACAAAAAGCTAAAAGACGCGCACGGCCACATTTAGAAACTGCAAGCTGAAGAACGAACGGAGATACCGGTCACGAAAGCCCCGAGATACCGCACGGAAATCGGCGTTTCCCACAATGGCGGAATCAGACACTAGCTAAATTATGTGTGAACTCTTTGGGATGTCGAGCCGGCTGTCAACGAATGTGACTTTTTCGCTGTCGGTTTTTGGCGAACGCGGAGGCAAACTCGGCCCGCACAAAGATGGGTGGGGAATTGGGTTCAACGAGGGGCGATTTTCGCATTGTGAAGAAAACGGCGCCGGCGTGGGACAGCGCCTGTCTTCAGTTCATCGAAACCACGACTTCAAAAGTTAGATTGTTATCTCTCATATTCGGCGGGCGAGCGATCCCACAGCTCCTTCGTTCACCAACAGCCATCCATTCGTGCGCGAGGTTTACGGCTTTACTCATGTTTTTGCCCACAATGGAGAAGTGTTGGGGATATTCCAAGATCGGCGATTCGAGCCGAAGTATTATTTTCCATTGGGGGATACGGACTCAGAACGGGCTTTTTGCGCGCTCATGGATCGGTTACGCGAGGGACTGACGCCTGCCATCGTGATGGATTTTGCAACCAAGCTTGCGATTGTCGAAAAGTGGGCTCGTGAGGTTTCCGAATTGGGTGTCTTCAATTTTCTTTTATCGGACAGTCGATATTCTACGGGCACCGCTCCAGCCATCTGTTCTACGTCGAGCGCGAATGCGTTTCGCAGACCGAGTGCCTCAAAAGCGAGGACCTGACGATCCGTTTGGCTAAGGACGCCAATGGCGCCCAGCGCGTTGCTGCCATAGCGACCGCACCTCTGAGCGCCCATGAACCGTGGGAAACGCTTCCTGAAGCGCGACTCGTTGCATTCCAAGCTGGCGCAAGAATTTATTGAAATCGATTTCCGTCTTAAGGCACAATCCTGCCCCGCGGACGCGGCCCGTACCGCCGCACGTGGCTGATATGAGCGCAGCGCCAACTAGGCCATCTTTAGGCAGTCTATTTTTATCGTTTCTAAAGCTCGGCGCCACGGCGTTCGGCGGGCCGGCCATGGTGCCGTACATCGGTAAAATGGCCGTCGAACGAAACGGCTGGATCGACGATCGAACCTTTCGCGATGGCGTGGCTCTTTGCCAAACCATTCCTGGAGCAACGGCGATGCAAACCGCCGCTTACGTCGGATTCAGAGCGAGAGGAGTCAGCGGCGCTACCGCCAGTTTTGTTGGCTTCGGGCTTCCCGCCTTTCTTCTCATGATTGGACTTTCTGTCTTTTATGCGCGAACCCATGCGCTTGCGCCGGTAGTTGCCGTCTTCAACGGGCTTGCAGCAGTCGTCGTGGCGATCGTCGCGAATGCGACCGTGATGTTTGGCAAAACTTTCCTTAAAGATCTCCGGGCCGTCGGAATCGCGCTGATTGCGGCGATATTGTTCGCGTTGGGAGTGAGCCCTATTCTGGTAATCGTATTGGCTGCGCTTGCCGGACTGGTGGTCTCGGACGAATCTCCGCCGGCCGTTTTGGCGACTCAGTCCCAAAGCGTACCGTACTCTACAAGGTCTCTCATGCTCATCGTATCGAGTGCGGCTCTCGGTTGCATGGCATTATTTTTCGCGCAGCGGCAGTTGTTCGATCTTGCGGCAATCATGCTGCGGATCGATCTTTTTGCCTTTGGCGGCGGCTTCGCCTCAGTGCCGCTGATGTTTCATGAATTTGTGGAAGTACGCTCCTGGATAGACCCACCAACGTTTTTGAATGGCATCGCGTTGGGACAAATTACCCCCGGGCCGATCGTAATCACGGCAACATTTGTGGGCTATATGGTCGACGGTGTCATTGGCGCTGTCGTCGCAACCATAAGTGTTTTTCTGCCGTCGTTTTTGATTGTAGTTGGAATCGCGCCACACTTGGACAACGTGAGGCGATCTATCTACTTTTCCAGAGCAAGCGGCGCAATCCTCTGTTCTTTCGTCGGGCTGCTGCTGACCGTCACGTTTCGTTTCGCTTCCAACGTTTCGTGGGATATCCCTCGCGCCCTACTTGCCGGCGCAGCATTTGTTGCTTTGCTTTTGAAAATCGAGCTTATCTGGATCGTTCTGATAGGAACGGTCATTGCGGTAATCCTTTTATAACTACTCACGACGAAAAGATGGAAACGGAGATGGCTTTTTTAGCCTTGGCGTCTCTAACTCGGCTGCGGAAACCAGCGACGCGTACGATTGCAGACGGAGCAAACCGAAAGCATTACCGGCACTTCGACAAGCACGCCGACAACCGTTGCCAAAGCTGCCCCAGAATCAGCGCCGAATAGAGCGATCGCCGTCGCTACGGCCAGCTCAAAGAAGTTCGACGCGCCGATCAGCGCGCCCGGCGCGGCAACGTTATGTTGTACTTTGAACCACCTCATCAGTCCGTATACGAGAGATGAATTGAAGTAGACCTGAATCAGGATCGGAACCGCAATCAAAATGACGTGAAAAAATCTTGTCGTGATGTTATCGGCCTGAAAAGCAAAGATGATGATCAAGGTGGCCAGCAAAGCCAAAATGGATATCGGATGCAGGACAGGCAAGAACTTTTTCTCAAACCATTCCAAGCCCCGCGTGCGTACCAGCCAAAGCCGCGTCAGGCTTCCCGCTGACAACGGAATTACGATGAACAGGATCACCGCATAGATCAGGACGAAGAACGGCACCGTCAACGCCGAAGCGCCGCTCACGAGCAGCGTGACGATGGGCGCGAATGCAAACAGCATGAGGAGATCGTTTACCGAGACCTGCACGAGAGTGTAAGCCGGGTCGCCGTCAGTGAGATAACTCCAGACGAAAACCATCGCCGTACATGGGGCGGCGGCCAAAATAATGACGCCGGCAGTATACTGGTCCGCCAGCTCGGGGCCGATGAGCGGCAGAAACAGATGCTTGAAAAAAAGCCAGCCAAAGAGCGCCATGCTGAACGGTTTGACCAGCCAGTTGACGAACAGGGTGACAAGCAAGCCCTTGGGACGTTTGCCGACCTCTAGCACGGAGGCAAAATCTACCTTCAACATCATCGGATAGATCATTAGCCAGATAAGCACGGCGATGGGAATGTTGATGTGGCTGTCCTCGCCAAACTCCATGCCGCGCACCACGGCGATCAAGGCGGGCATCGCTTTGCCCAGCAGAACGCCGATGATCATGCAGAGACCGACCCATGCGGTTAGGTAGCGCTCAAAAAAATTGAGCCGTTTGGCTGTTGCCTGCTCAGCACCGACCAAAGTCGTTTCAACGGCTTCCACGTCTTACTGTCCTTACTTTTTTAACAGGCGCCGCTTTGCCAATACTCATTGTGTGCGTCCGATCTCGTCAAGTTTTTCCTTGAGAGCGAGGCCTCTCAGTTTCTCGAACGGGAGAGCGAGAAAAAGCGAGATGCGCCGAT
>DATBEY010000079.1:0-6843 GCA_036558765.1 Binatia bacterium
TTATTAATCGATGATGAGCCGTTACCGCGCAAAAATATTGCGCGCGTGCTCGAGAGTGAAGACTTTCACGTCTATGAAGCGGAAAGCGGCGACCAAGCGATCGACGCGATCAGCGAGCGCGATTTTGATCTGATCCTCAGCGATCTAAAAATACCTGGCACCGACGGACTAGGCGTGTTGCGGCACGTGCGCAGCGTTTCGCCTCAGACGATTTTTATTCTCATGACAGGTTATGCCTCCGTGGACTCGGCCATCGAGGCTTTCCGCGGGGGCGCTCATGACTATATCCTCAAACCGGTGGTGCTCGAAGATGTGCTGCAGAAGGTCAAGCGGTTGCTGGACGCGAAGAGCCTCGCCTGGGAGGTCGAGTTGTTGCGCCGGCAAGTGAACTCTAACTCGGAATCCACCAGTTTGATCGGCGAGAGCAAGGCGATTCGCGACATTCTTTCGATGATCTCGAAGATTGCGCCCACCAGTTCCAATGTGTTGATCACAGGCGAAAGCGGCGTTGGTAAAGAGATTGTCGCGCGCGCGATTCATCTGCAAAGTCCACGCAAGGACAAAGTGTTTTTACCCGTCAATTGCAGCGCCATCCCGGAGACCTTGCTTGAAAGCCAGCTTTTTGGCTACATGAAAGGTGCATTCACCGGCGCGGGAAACTCACAGGAAGGACTGTTCCAACGCGCCCAGGGCGGGACGATCTTTCTCGACGAGATCGGTGAAATGCCGCTTAGTCTGCAGCCGAAAATATTACGGGTGATCGAGGAGAAGGAAATTCTACCGATTGGCTCGACCCATCCATCGAAACTCAATGTGCGCATCATCGCGGCGACCAATCGCGAGCTGCAGTCCGAGGTCGTGGAAGGAAAATTTCGCGAGGACCTCTTCTACCGATTCAATGTCATCAATATACGGGTGCCGCCGTTGCGCGAGCGACGCGAAGATATTCCTTTACTGGCTGAACACCTGGTGCGCCGTCACAACGCAGAAATGAAGAAGGCCTACAAGGGTGTGGCGAATTCGGCGCTAAAATTGCTCATGTCATTGCCGTGGAAAGGCAATGTGCGCGAATTGGATAACGTGCTCGAGCTGGCGATGATTCTCGGGAACGGCGAGTGGATTACACCAGCCGAACTGCCGCAGTGCACGACTCCATTGGAAGAAGACGACCCGGAGCCGATGAATAATCTTCGCAACGCGGTCCAGTCCTACGAAAAAAGCCATATTGAAAATGTCCTGAAAGAAACCGGCGGCGATAAAACGCGCGCTGCCGAGCTTTTGGGCGTCAGCCGTTCCTCTCTCTATCGAAAAATGGAGAGCTTGGGAATTCGTAACGAGTAGCGCGATCGGCGCTGAACCGCTGAGGATGACTTCCTCGGTGGGTTCGAAGCCGACGCCCGCGTAAAGCGCACAGCGCGCCGGCAGCAACGAGAACTCGTGTCTTGCGCTCGTCGTACGCAGTGTCGATAGAAACAGCTTTGTAAAAACCGATGGCGCAAATTTTTCACCCAAGCACCAACACGATCTCGCGGGTCACGATTTTCGGCGGTCTCATTCTCCTGATCGCGGTAGTGACGGGACTCGCGACCATCAATGAATCCCCATACATTACCGAAGTAGGAGTCGCGCGCACTCAGCCTGTGCCGTTCAGCCACAAACATCATGTCGGCGATGATGGAATCGATTGCCGTTATTGCCATACCTCGGTCGAGGAAAGCTCGTTCGCCGGTATTCCACCGACCAAAACCTGCATGAACTGCCACACCCAGATCTGGCCCGACAGTCCAATCCTGGAACCGGTGCGCGAGAGCTTTCGTACCGGAAAATCGATTCAGTGGACGCGCGTGCACAATCTGCCGGGATTTGTTTATTTCAACCACAGCATTCACGTGCACAAAGGAATCGGTTGTGTGACCTGCCACGGCCGGGTGGATCGAATGCCGCTCATGTGGCGCGAGAACACGCTGTATATGGACTGGTGTCTCGAGTGCCATCGCGCGCCGGAACGGTTCGTACGCCCGCGCGAGGACGTGTTCAGCATGGAGTACCAGGCGCCGGCCGATCAGCTCGCGCTGGGTCAGAAGCTCGTGAAAGAATATCGCATTCAAAAACTGACGAGTTGTTCGACATGCCACCGCTAGGGGGAACCCAATGAGCAACGGGACGGAATCGGCAAGCTTGCCGGAAGCCGCGCAGTCAACTGCCGGAGGACGAGAGTACTGGCGCTCCCTCGAAGAGTTCGCGGGCACCGAAACATTCAAGGAGCTCATGGACAATCACCTGCCGCGCCACGCTGCTGCCTGGACGAGCGCTATGGATCGGCGCGACTTTCTCAAGCTCATGGGCGCATCGCTGGCGTTAGCGGGAGTCAGCGGCTGCTTGAGTCCCGCACCCGCGCCGCCGGATGAAAAAATTGTTCCCTATGTCAACCAGCCGGAAGAGATCGTGCCGGGAAAACCACTTTATTTCGCGACCGCGATACCGAGCGAGGGCTACGGCCGCGGCGTTCTGGTCGAAAGCCACATGGGCCGGCCGACTAAGGTCGAAGGCAACCCGCAGCATCCGGCAAGCCTCGGCGCGACGGACGCGATAACGCAGGCGTCTGTGCTTGGTCTCTATGATCCCGACCGCTCGCGAGTGATTAGCAACGCAGGTCGGGTGGCAACTTGGGATGCGTTTTTTTCGGCGCTCAACGCGGAGCTTGAATCGCAGCGGGTTAGCCAAGGCGCGGGATTGCGGATTCTGACGGAAACCGTAACCTCGCCGACGTTGGCGGCACAGCTTCAGGAAATTCTGCGCATCTTCCCGAAAGCTAAATGGCATCAGTTTGACGGTGTGGGCGGAGATTACGTGCATCAGGGGGCGCGCATGGCGTTCGGTCAACCGCTCGAAACGGTTTACCGACTGGAGGAGGCCGACGTCATCATCTCGCTGGATGCCGATTTCTTGCTGCGCAGCCCGGCAAGCCTGCGCTATGCGCGGGAATTCATCAACCGCCGGCGCGTTCCGGGGACATCGTCCGAGGCGAATCGACTCTATATGATCGAAAGCACATTCTCCTTGACGGGCTCCAACGCCGATCATCGGCTGGCGGTCAGTCCGAGCGCGATCCCGCAACTGGCGAAAACGCTCGCTGCTCGATTGGGTGTCCCGATTTCGGCGGAGCAGCCAACGATTTCACCGGCCAATGAGAAATGGCTGGGCGCATTGGTCAAGGATCTACAGGCGCACCGCGGCCGAAGCGCAATCATACCCGGAGAATACCAACCCGCCATCGTACACGCGCTCGCGCATGCCATGAATGACGCCCTCGGCAATATCGGCAAGACGGTTTTTTACACCGACCCGGTCGCCGTCAACGCAACGAATCACGCGGAGTCGCTGCGCGAACTGGTGCGCGACCTCGAAGAAAATGCGGCTCAGGTGCTGATTATGCTAGGTGGGAATCCCGCCTATACGGCGCCGGCGGACATCGATTTCGCAGGCCATCTAGTCACATCCAACTTCAACGTCCATCTGTCGCTCTATGAGGACGAAACCTCAGCGCTCTGTCATTGGCACATTCCGCAGGCACATTATCTCGAATCCTGGAGCGACGTGCGCGCGTACGACGGGACCGTGACAATCATGCAGCCGCTGATTGCGCCATTATATGGAGGACGCACGGCGCACGAGATTCTTGCCGCCGTGGCTGGTCAGGCGGAGCGCTCCAGCTACGAAATTGTCCGCAATTACTGGCGCGGCCAAAGCCAAGCGAAGAATTTCGACGCGGCATGGCGCACCGCGTTACACGATGGGTTCATCGCCGGAACCGCCTTTTCTTCACGAAACGTGAAACCAAAACCTGCGTCGGGCTTTGATGCTTCCGAACCGGAGCGCGCGAACAGCGCAGCCGCGGTCAAGGCGCAAAATCAACCGTTGCTGGAAGTTATTTATCGGCCCGATCCTGCAATCCTCGATGGCCGATTTGCCAATAACGGATGGCTTCAAGAGCTCCCCAAGCCACTAACCAAATTGACCTGGGACAACGCCGTGTTGATGAGTCCCGCAACGGCGGCGAAGCTCGGTCTTACTTACCAGGTGGGAGGCACGGGCGGCGAACACGGAACTATATATGCTGATGTAGTCGAATTGGAATACGATGGGCGGCGCACACGCGGCCCTGGCTGGATCGTTCCGGGGCATGCGGATGATTGCGTTACGATTCACCTGGGCTATGGCCGCAGGCGCGCCGGGCGTGTCGGGACGAATCTCGGCTTCAACGCCAACGCGCTACGAACGTTGGACACACTTTGGCATGGGACAGCCATCGCCATTCGCAAAACCGGCGCGCAATATGCTCTCGCGTGCACGCAGTTTCATCACCTGATGGAAGGGCGCGATCTGGTGCGGGCCGGAACCATCGACGAATATCATAAAAATCCAAAGTTCCTCATGGAACGGAAGAGCGAAAAGGAAGCACCGGCCACGCTTTACCCGGGCTACAAGTACGACGGCTATGCCTGGGGCATGAGCATCGACGTGAATGCTTGCATCGGGTGCAACGCCTGCGTAGCGGCGTGCCACGCCGAAAATAACGGGCCCGTGGTGGGTAAAAAAGAAGTACTGCGCGGCCGCGAAATGCACTGGATACGCGTTGATCGTTATCATAGAGGAGAGCCGAGCAATCCCGAGACTTACTACCAGCCGGTGCCGTGCATGCAGTGCGAGAACGCACCCTGCGAGCTGGTTTGTCCCGTGGGCGCCACGACGCACAGTCAGGACGGACTAAATGACATGGTTTACAACCGTTGTGTGGGCACCCGGTACTGCTCGAATAACTGTCCGTACAAGGTGCGGCGCTTCAACTTTTTTCTGTACAGCGATTTCAAAACAGAAAGCCTCAAGCCGCTGCGCAATCCCGACGTGACCGTGCGCTCGCGCGGCGTTATGGAAAAATGCACCTACTGCGTGCAACGCATCAATCAGGCGAAAATCGCCGCGGAAAAAGACGATCGCGCGGTGCACGACGGCGAGATCGAGACCGCGTGCCAGCAGGCCTGCCCGACGCGGGCGATCATTTTTGGCGACATTAACGACCCCCAGAGCCGGGTGAGCCAGGTGAAGGCGCAACCGCTCAGTTACGGTTTGCTGACCGAACTCAATACCCGGCCGCGCACGACTTATCAGGCGAAGCTGAGAAATCCCAATCCGGAGATTGAAAACGGCTGACATGGCATCAAAGCCACCCGACATTTCCGGCGACACTCTGCCGGTTATCGAGCCCGGTCACACCTTCGCCTCGCTAACCGACAAGATCAGCTCGATCGTACTGACAGGTCGCACGCCGCTGTTCTGGTACATCACCTTTGGTGTCGGTTTTATTCTGGTACTGGTGCTGCTGTTTTGTATCACGGCGGTGGTAGCCGTCGGCGTCGGTCTGTTTGGGGTGATGATTCCCGTCGCGTGGGGTTTTGCGATCGTCAATTTCGTGTGGTGGATCGGCATTGGCCATGCCGGCACGCTGATTTCTGCGATCCTTTTGTTGCTGCGCCAGAAATGGCGCCAATCGATCAACCGATTCGCTGAAGCCATGACGCTGTTCGCCGTCGCTTGCGCGGGAATCTTTCCGCTTATTCATCTGGGACGGCCATGGTTTTTTTACTGGCTGTTCCCTTATCCGAGCACGATGGGTGTTCAACCGCAGTTCCGGAGTCCGCTGGTTTGGGATGTCTTCGCCGTCTCAACTTATTTCACGGTTTCTTTGCTGTTTTGGTTTCTCGGCTTGATTCCGGATCTGGCGACTCTACGCGATCGTGCCACTCGCCGCATGCCGCGATTTATTTATGGAATGCTAGCGATGGGCTGGCGCGGTTCAGCGATCCACTGGCATCGCTACGAGATGGCCTATTTGCTTTTGGCCGGTCTGGCGACACCGCTCGTGGTCTCGGTTCACACGGTGGTAAGTTTTGATTTTGCCGTCGCTCTGGTGCCCGGATGGCACTCGACCATCTTTCCACCCTATTTCGTCGCGGGCGCCATCTATTCGGGTTTCGCGATGGTCCTGACCATCGCGATTCCGCTGCGCAGGCTCTACGGACTCGAGGATTTCATCACGCTGCGCCATCTGAAGAACATGGCCATTGTCATGCTCGCCACCGGCATGATTGTCGCCTACGGCTATCTGATGGAAACTTTCATGGCGTGGTACAGCGGCGACATTTTCGAAAAGTATATGATGATGAACCGCATGTTCGGTCCGTACGGCTGGATGTATTGGATTTTGATCCTGTTCAACATTCTGATTCCACAGGCGCTCTGGATCCGACGATTGCAGACAAAACCATGGGTACTGTTTCTCATTGCCATCGCGGTGAATATTGGCATGTGGCTGGAGCGTTACGTTATCGTCGTGGTGAGCTTGCATCGCGATTTTATGCCTTCAGCTTGGGGAATGTACTCCGGGACTGTGTTCGATTACGGGGTATTCGTCGGCACCATTGGGCTGTTCGTTGCTTTGCTGTTTCTGTTTATTCGGCTGTTGCCGATGATTTCGATATTTGAAATGCGCGAATTGGTCCACGAGGAAGAAGCCCGCGGCGAGTAAAAATGTGGGAAGGGACTTTACTCTCTAACTCGATATCGGTGTTCGATGGCTAAGCTGCCAATCTACGGTTTAATGGCAGAGTTTGACAGCCCGGAGGCGCTGCTCGAGGCGGGGCGCCGGGCGTTTGCCGCAGGTTTTCGCAAGATGGACGCCTATTCACCGTTTCCGGTCGACGGCCTCGCCGAGGCGATCGGATTTCACCATACGCGGGTGCCGCTGATTGTATTGATCGGCGGGATTATCGGCTGCCTTGGCGG
>DATBEY010000080.1:0-6663 GCA_036558765.1 Binatia bacterium
GGGCTAGACTTTATGAAATCGTTCGCGCGGAAAGGAGCGCAGTATGAAGAGGAGGCGGTTTGAAAACTTTTGTTGGTCGGTTTCGTTCTTCTTGCTGGCAGGCTGTGCAGCGACCGCACAGATCACCAATACGCCACGTTCCAGCATCGAGCAGGAACTGCTCGTTCGGGCTTTGGATCGAGCCATGGCCAAGCTGGACACACGAGAACTGACCGATAAGACAGTCATGATTGATTTTTACGGCCTTACACCGGACAAGGACTTCGCGCGGGAGTATTTTACAGCTTGGTTGCAAGCTCGCGGGGTACGCGTGACTGCGGATCCCAAACTCGCGCAGCTCCGCGTGAAAGCTTTTGCCTCTGTTCTCGCTGTTGATCAGGGACAATCGTTTCTGGGCGCGCCATCTTTTACCGTGCCAATTATAGGTTTTGGTGTCCCCGAGATCCCGCTCTTTAAAAACATCGAGCACAGCGGCCACGCTGAACTTAAGATATCCGTGGCCGATGAAAAGAGCGGCGAATTCGTGGCGGAATCCGTTCCGGCAATAGGTACGACCAAGCATGATGACTATACGCTTCTGATCATCATTCATTTTACTCGGACCGACATGGAAAACCGCCAGTGGGATCTCGGAACCGACGAGATCGCCGCGCTGCACCGATGACGCTTCTGGCTGAAGAATATTGTGCGCTTTGAGCCCAGCCAAGCATTGTCTTTTTGCTTTTGATCCAATAGCCTAATTCCGCCCCTCGTGCACGATTATGAACAAGACCGCTTCGCGCCATGGGTTTGCGTGCTCGCTCGTAAGTTCAGCAGTTTTCTGCGCCTTCCTCGGAGCATTTCATCCCCTGGCGCATTCCGCTTGTCGCGATCCTGAAGTGGCGCTTGGCTTTGGGTCTGTTGCCCATGCCGCCAAAGTGGACGCGACGATTCAGTACTTCGGACACAACTTTTTTCTGATTACCACCAGCAAGGGAACCCGTATCGTGACCGACCCCTTGGGACCCGGCTGGTACCCGAATCCCAATGTGTCGGCTGATGTGGTCACGGTGGGCAAAGAAATGTTCAACCACAACGCGGTGCAGATCGTGCGCGGGAATCCGCTCATCTTGCGCGGACTCAAGAACTACGGTGCCGACTGGAATAGGGTCAGCACGAGCTTCAAGGATACCCTCATCTACAATGTCCCCATTCATCAGAACGCCGAAGTGATCGAGGGCATTCATGGCTCGGCCTTCGTATTCGACCTCGGCACACTGTGCATTGCTCATCTCGGCGATTTGAGCCAAAAGTTGAATGAGCAACAGATTAAATCCTTCGGCAAAGTCGATGTTGCATTGACGCCGATCGGCGGCGGCCGAACCATGGCACCCGATCTGGCGAGAGAAGTTCTTGCCCAGCTCAAACCCAAGATCGCGATTCCGATGCACCATCGCGACAGCCCTTATCTGGTTCAGCAGTTTAGCGCGGGCATGAAGACACGCATGTTGAATTCAGACACGCTCACGGTGAGCAAAGATGCCCTGCCGATGCCTACGGAAATTGACGTTTTGGTGCCCCGCGGGGCCATGAGCTATCGCTGATCAGCGAAGCAATGCGTTGATTGCGCGAGTGCGCCAGGACTAGCCGATTCGCTTCTTTGCTGATTTTCCCAACGCGACCAAAAACATCACACTCTTTCCGGCTGCATGCGGCGAGAAGAATTCCGTCACATCGTCGTCGAAGAACGTGAGCCCCGAGGCGCCGAGCCGCTGCGCGTACGCCGCGAGATAAATCTTTCCGCCCATAATTCCTGCCTCGAGCTGCGCGGCGCGGTAACCCCGATTACCGAAGCGCGCCAGAGCTCGCTCGAGGTCCGCCAGAAAATAAATATTCACGCTGCAATCCGCCGGGATATCTTGATCGAGCCCGAGATAACCCGCTTGGCGGCGGAAATCGCCCTGTTTCAACGATTCCAGCGCGCGCTGATCGCGTTGAAAGAAGTACGCGCCCGAGGGCAACCCTGTGACTGCGTTTATGATCAAATAGATATCGTTGAGCGACGGCTCCGATGCAGTGAGAAAGTCGGTGCAAAGAGCGCCGCTGGCGCGCTCTAAGACGGTCGAGAGCTGCTCGAACGTGATGGGTTCGCCCGCAAATTCACGTGTAGAACCGCGCCGGACGATCACATCTTCGATCGAATCGTTCGGTAGAGCGGCAGCGTCCAAGGGATGAAGGGCGAAGCTTCGACCGAGTTCCTGGCGTTCCGCACTGGTCTTTTTGACTTGCGCTGATGTGCGTCCATCGCGCCACGCCTTCACTTCCGCCGCGCTCTCTAACATTGAACCTTCATGCATTGCTCTGATCGCCGGGTAATCGACTTCTTTTTTCGAAAGCGGCTCGGTCTCTATGTGCAACGGTTTGACCGGCACCGCCGCCGCAGTCGCCGGATGCGGTGCGTTGCCCAGAGCCACGAGCGCGATTGCTGCCTCTCGGTCGGCATCCAGTGCGACCAGCCGGCTTACCGCCGCATCGACGAAGCCCGCCACAACCTTTGCTGGAATTTCCCGTGCCGCCGCCGCGCCCAACAAGTTCGCAATGATCGTACCGGTGTCCCAAAAACAATGCCGGTAGGCGCGTGATTGATATTTCCAGGCATTGCGCCAGAACGTGGAAGCGCAGACGATGACGCACTGCGCTTTTGCGATCGACGGCTCCTCCCGCGAGGCCTGAATAAGTACTGAACGAAAATCGCCGTCGCGAAGTTTTCGCAGTGCAAAATCCTGCGGACTGAACTGATAGACGCCCGCCGCGAGATCCTCAAGCACGCCGACGATGTAGAGATCGATGTGATACAGCGCACCCGTGCAGGCAGCCGCGCGAAACAGCATTTCACCGCCGGGATAAGTTCTGCGCCGGGTAATGCCAGCGCTGAGAAACAGAATTTCCGCCAGGCTCTGGCGTGTCAGCGCCGCATCGCTCTCCGGTAAAGCCCTCGTGGAGAGCGTATGCAACGCCGGCACTGCTGATGACGACAGATCTTCAGGCAAACGGATCGGGTCGAGGTGCCGATAGATCTTGAATGAAAGCGGCTGGTTCTCCCAGTCGAGAAAATGGCGGCCCTCGCGAACGCTTCGAAGCGAATGCTTCGTGCCGTTGTGATACGCCCACGCCGCGTTGAGCTCATCGTTCTTCATGGGAAGTTCACGCTAAAGTAAATTCCTATCATTGCAAAACCGCTAGCGCCAACAGCGGCATCTGTGCGCTCGAGTGTTCGATTTCAATTGCTTGAAGTGACCCGCTATACTGATTGCTGTGAAAAGGCTCCTCGTTTTCCAGCATGTCGCCCATGAGATCCTCGGCACGCTCGATCCTTTGCTCAAACGCGCCGGTTTCCGGATTCGCTATATCAATTTCTCGCGTCACCCCGACGCGCAACCGAGCCTCGAAGGCTATGATGGCTTGGTCATTTTAGGCGGACCGATGAGCGTCAACGATTCGGCGCGCTTGCCGCACCTCTGCACGGAAATGCGCTTGATCGAACAGGCCCTGAAGAAAAATCTGCCCGTGCTGGGCATTTGCCTGGGCGCGCAACTGATCGCGAAGACCCTCGGCGCAGAGGTTTACCCCAATCGGGAGAAAGAAATCGGCTGGTACGATGTGGCACCGACCGAAGAGGCCAAAAACGATTCGTTGCTCGGCACGTGGTCACCGTCGGAAAAAATATTTCAGTGGCACGGCGAAACCTTCGATATTCCGAGAACCAGCCGGCACCTCGCGTTTTCCTCGCTTTGCTCGAATCAAGCGTTCCGTTACGGCACGAAGGTTTATGGTTTTCAATTTCATCTCGAGGTCGAAGAGCGCATGATCCAACGCTGGCTTTCCGTAAAGGAGAACCAGATCGAGATCGCCGCTCTCGGCGAAAAAATCAATCCCGAGTGGATTCACGCCGAAACCGCGCTCCACGTCCGCCGCTTACAGGAGTTGAGCGATCAGGTCTTCGGCGAGTTTATCAACCTCTTCGACATCGAGAAGAAGTTTCGCAGGTTGAGTCTGCGCTGACGCCCAATGGCCAATCGCCTCGGCTTGAAATTCACAACCACCTCGGCTACCTTCAGCCGGCATTAAATTATGGATTGGTGGCTTTGGATCTTGCTGGGTCTCCTGCTCCTCCTCGGCGAGCTCGTTACTCCGGGTGGTTTCTACATTCTCTTTTTTGGCCTCGGCGCCATTGCTGTGGGCCTGCTCGCCGCCTTCGAAGCCGCCGGACCGATCTGGTTCCAATTTGTTCTATTTTCAATCATATCGGTTCTTTCGCTTTGGTTCTTTCGGGAAAAACTTCTCGAACTCACCCGCGGGCCGAGCACGGACCGAGTCGACAGCTATATTGGCGAAACGGCTGTCGTTCTCGAAGACATTTCAATCAATGGCATGGGCAAAGCCGAAATGCGCGGCACCCCATGGAATACGCGAAATGTGAGCGGCCGGCCGCTCACCCGCGGCGAACGCTGTAAAGTCGAACGCGTTGAAGGGCTAACTATTTTCGTGCGCGCGGAAACGACTTAGAACGGAGATCGCTTATGGGCGGATTCATTGTCGTCATAGCCTTGGCATTCCTCGTCATACTCGTCGTCGCCAAGACTGCCGTGGTCGTGCCGCAGCAGAGCGCGTACGTCGTCGAACGACTCGGTCGGTACAGCGGGACTCTAAGCGCCGGTTTTCATATTTTAGTGCCGTTCCTGGATGTCGTTCGCTACAAACATTCGCTCAAAGAACAGGCCATCGATATCCCGCCGCAGGTTTGCATCACCCGCGATAACGTCCAGGTGTCCGTCGACGGCGTGCTTTATATGAAAGTACTGAACCCCGAGCGCGCATCCTATGGCATCGCCGATTATATCTTCGGTATTACCCAGCTGGCGCAAACCACGCTGCGCAGCGAGCTGGGCAAAATCGAACTCGATCGCACATTCGAAGAGCGCACGAATATCAATACTCAGGTCGTGAGCGAACTGGACAAAGCTTCAGAACCGTGGGGCATCAAAGTGATGCGCTATGAAATCAAAAACATCACGCCACCCCAGGACATTCTCGCCGCGATGGAAAAGCAGATGCGCGCCGAGCGCGAGAAGCGCGCGCTGATTTTAACCTCGGAGGGCCAGAGAGACGCCGCGATCAATAGCGCGGAAGGCGAGAAGCAGCAGGCGATCAAGGCTTCGGAAGGCAAGAAGCAGCAACAAATCAACGAAGCTGAAGGGCACGCAGCGGCGATCCTCGCGATTGCCGATGCCACGGCGAATGGCATCAAAAAAGTCGCTGAAGCGATTCAGCAACCGGGCGGATTCGAGGCGGTGCAACTCCGCGTCGCGGAAAACTACCTGGTTGAGTTCGGTAAGCTCGCTCAAGCCGGGAATACCCTGGTTCTACCGGCGACCTTGAGCGACGTCGGGTCGATGATTTCCCTGGCGATGAATGTCATCAAGCAGCAAGGAAATGGCGCCGGCGTACCTGCCAAGACCTAGTCGCTTTCATTGTTTTCCAAATGCGTTACTTCGGATCTAGTTTTGAATAAACCCGACCCACCGCTCCTTCAATCTACGCCCGCTTCTACGAAGCGCGGCTGAGTTGGTATTCGCGCAAATTCGGAAAGCGCACGAGCAGAACGGCGACAATGATGAGAATCATCAGCGCTCCGCTCATCGCCGCAACTTCCGCACCGGCAATGGTGGCCAGCGCGCCAATTTGAAACTGCCCAAGCTGCGGCCCGCTGTTGGTAAAGATGCTGTTGATCGACGCCATTCGTCCGCGTAAATTGTCGGGAGTGCTGAGCTGATTGATGGTGGCGCGCAGAATGGCGCTGATGGTATCGCCGATACCTGAACCGATCAGGAGAAAAATCGACAACCAAAACAAATGCGATCGCGCAAACAGCAACAGGCAGACGCCGTAAATCGTCACGCCGAAAAGAATCCACCGCCCCGCACCACGCACTCCGCCCCAGAAGCTAAAGCCAATCGCGCCGAGCAAAGCGCCGACCGCGCTGGCGGCGTAGAGCACCCCCAAACCTTCCGGTCCAACGCTCAGAATATCGCGCGCATAGATCGGAAATAGCGAACGCACGGTGCCGAAGATATTGGCGCCGAAATCCATCATCAGAAAGGGAAAGATCACGGCGTGGTTCCAGACAAAGCGAAATCCCACCCGCAGTGAGTTGACGCTAATGGTACGCCAGCCACCGCGCTCCGATATTTGAACGCGGATCAGAGCCAGCGCGCCGAGCATGATCAACCAGGATACCGCATCGATGGCGTAGCACGCCGCTGGGCCGGCGAGCGCTAGCACGATTCCGGCGATCGATGGGCCGGCGATCGTCGCGATCTGCCGCTGGCTGCTAAAAATCGCCAGAGCGCGCGACAAATCTTCTGCCGGCACAAGGTTGGTCACGATCGCCTGCCGCGAGGGTGATTCCAGAGAGCCGAACAATGCCAGGAGCGCAGTGACAGCATACAGCTTTCCAGGCGTTACCTGCCCGGTCGAACTCAAAAGCGCCAATGCTCCCGAAACAAAGAATAAGCTTGCCTGGGTCGCCATCATCAATTTGCGCCGGTTCATCGCGTCTGCCAGTAAACCGCCAAATAGCAGGATGATCATTTGCGGCACCGCCCGCACTAAGCCGATCAAGCC